>JASJGV010000373.1:0-3361 GCA_033791325.1 Desulfobacterales bacterium
CTGGGTGATCCTACCAGCATCAGCTGGGGAATGATGCTGCATTTTGCCTTTGAATCCGGCGTGATTTCCAGGGCCATGTGGTGGGTTGTTCCACCAATTGTCAGCATCGTGGCTCTTATCGTCAGCTTCAGCTTGCTCGGAACGGCTATCAGCGATGTGCTGGAGCCGGGGTATAAGGAGAAAAGAGGCTTTTAAAATAGTTTCTAATAACGGATCATTTCCAAAAGAGTTGATCTAAAAGAAGGATTATAGGATTCCAGGGGTCAGGGTTCGAGTGAGATGCTTAAGAATAATAAAAGGAGATCGGGGATATCGAGAGAATGCTGAAAGCAATGATCACATCCCTGGAAAACAAACACTTGAATCCTGGCCCCCTGGAACCCTTTCTCCCAAAAATTGGTAAAGGTGCAGTGAGTTATGGCACTTATTGATGTTCAGGATTTAAAAATTCAATTTTTCACCTTTCGTGGAGCAGCTAAGGCCGTTGATGGCGTCAGCTTTCAGATCGAAAAAAATCAAACCCTGGGTTTGATTGGTGAATCCGGGTGCGGTAAGACAACAACAGCCATGGCCATTATGCGGCTTGTGAAACCACCCGGGCGTATCGTGCAGGGCCGTATCTTTTTCAACGGATCCGATATTGTTGCCATGAATGATGAACAGGTTCGTCAATTGAGAGGAAATGATATATCCATTGTCCGACAGGAGGCTCAAAATGCCTTGAATCCGGTCATGACCATCGGCAGGCAGATCACGGAACTGATTCTGGAACACGAATCGGCAACCAAGAAGGCGGCCTTGGCCAGGGCCCAGAACCAGCTCAACCTGGTAGGCATCAGTGATAAAAGAATCAATAGTTATCCGCACGAGTTCAGCGGCGGTATGAAACAGCGGGCCATGGTGGCTATCGCTACGGCCTGCAATCCCAAACTGTTGATTCTTGATGAGCCAACCACAGGACTGGATGTGATTGTACAGAGACAGATCTTGAGCATGCTGAAGAACCTCAAAAAGGAGCTTCATCTGACATCGGTCTTTATCTCCCACGACCTTTCCGTGATTGCGGAAACCTGTGACCGTGTGGCTGTCATGTATGCCGGGAAATTGATGGAGGAGACCGATACGGTAACACTGTACCAGCGCCCCATGCACCCTTACAGTCAGGCCCTGATCGGCGCATACCCAAGCTTGAAAGGAAAGAAACAGCAACTGAGGAGTATTCCAGGCGCTCCTCCCAGACTGATCACCCCTCCGGCAGGGTGTCGTTTCGAGCCTAGATGCAGTCATGCCATGACCGTATGCGCCGAGAGAGAACCTGAAATAAAAGACCAGGACGGACATCGAGTGGCATGTCATTTGATTAAATGACAGCCCTTTAGGGGTTTAGACTATTAGGCTAATAGCCGCTAATAGCCTAACAGTTTAATAGCCTAATGGTCTAAAGAGTGCACAAATTATTTTATTTGAGACCGATTGAAGGTAGCGACGACAAATAATGTGTCCAATGAAATCAAACACCATTCTTAAAATCGAGAATCTGAAAAAGTACTTTCCACTAAGGACAGGACTGATCTCCAGGCTTGCCGGAAAGGAAGACTCTATTTTCAGAGCGGTAGACGATATCAGTTTCATTCTGGCCCGGGGTGAGATCCTTGGCTTCGTAGGTGAGAGCGGTTGTGGCAAATCCACCATGAGCCGTACGATCCTGAAGCTTGTAGAACCGACTGCTGGCCACGTGTACTTCAACGATACCCGCGTCGACGCCTTGGGAAAATCAGCCTTTAAACCATACCGACGGAAAATGCAGATGATTTTCCAGGACCCTTTCGGGTCACTGAATCCGAGAAGAACGGTGTCGGAAACTTTACGCCAGACAATCAAAATTCACAAACTGGTGCAAGACAAGGCCCAGGAAGATGCACTCATCAAGCAGACACTCGCAGAAGTGGGTTTGATGCCCGTGGATGAGTACTGGGATAAATACCCGGCATTGTTGAGCGGCGGGCAGCTCCAGCGTGTGAGTATCGGCAGGGTCCTGATTCTTCAGCCGAAACTGGTAATCGCTGACGAGTCGGTATCCATGCTGGATGTGTCCGTAAGGATCGGTATTCTGGATCTCTTGTTGAAAATGAGAGACACTTATGGGATTTCTTTTATTTATATAACCCATGACCTGATTACGGCCCGCTATATTTGTGATCGCATCGCAATCATGTACCTTGGCAAAATACTGGAAATCGGTCCTACTGAAACAATTATCAATCGTCCCTGTCATCCCTATACCCGGGCATTGATTTCAGCAGTCCCTGTCCCTGACCCCACAGCTGAGATACACGAACTTCCTATCAGGGGCTATGTACCCACGACACCGGATGATACCATTGGATGCTGCAATTTTGCACCGCGCTGTCCCGAACGGAAAAACCAATGTCGAGCCAAAGAACCAGAAATGATACAAGTGGGAGACAGCCATTTTGCCGCCTGTTTTCTAAAGACAAAAACCGAATCTGTATCTGTAATTTGAATTCAACCCGCGCTGCAAGCAGTGGGGAATTCAAATTTAACCAAACCAAAGGAGGGAATAGAAAATGAAATCAAGAACAGTTATTTTGATGATTACGTTGATGAGTGTAGCGTTGATGTTTGGGTGTGCGACTTCAGGAAAGATGGATCCGAACATGGTTCGTACAGACGATCTTAATCTTTGGGATGAAGCTGGTTGGGCTGATTTAACAATGGCGGAACAGGTTCTGTGGAAGGAATTGGGTTGGGATGAAGCCAGTTGGGAAGGCGAAGCCAAGAAACCGCCCTCGGAGGATTTGTACTGGAATCAGCTGTCCGAAAAAGAGCGTATGGCAGCCACAAAACTGGGATACACCAAGGATTCCTGGGACGAATAATCCATGCTTAAGTAGAACATTTTCAATGTTGGATTTGGGTTCCCATTTTCACACCATGCATTAAGTCACATACCGTTGCGCATAGGTAACTATAGCGCAACGGTATTTTTCTTGTCTAAGGTTAAAAGGAAAATAGAAATGAAGAAATTGCTTCTGTTGGGTGCAGGTGCTCAGGGCAGTACCGTGGCCAAACGCATGAACGAAGAGCCCATGGTATCTGAGATCATCTGCGCGGACTACGATGAAACAGCAGTCAAGGAGATGGAGCGCACGCTTGAGAAAGCCACGGCAATGCAACTGGATGCAAGCCGAGTGGAAAATATCGTAAAAGCGGCCCAGGGTGTCGATCTGATGATTAACGCACTTCCGATTGTGTTAACCCCTAATGCGCTGGCCGCAGCACTTGAAGCTAAGGTCTGCTATCAGGACTTTGCGGCAGCGGAATTTGAAGGCATTGCATT
>JASJGV010000374.1:0-4317 GCA_033791325.1 Desulfobacterales bacterium
GGAATAATATGTTTTTCATCCTTGTCCGTTTCATCTTCGATTTCCCCGACGATTTCTTCCAGTGCATCTTCCAGTGAAATCAGCCCGGATACACCACCATGCTCATCTACAACGATGGCCATGTGATTTTTTGTTCTTTTAAACTGATGGAGCAGAGTGTCCAATTTTTTGTTTTCCGGTATAAAATAGGGTGTTCGCATAATCTTACGCGCATCCATCTGTGATTCGCCCTTGGCCATGTGCATGAAAAGATCTTTGATATTCAGAATGCCGATTACCTGGTCGATAGAGCCTTCGATGACCGGAATTCTCGAAAAACCGGAATCGATGATCTGTTTTGTGTCCAGGGGTGTGTCTGCATTCACCACAAACATGTCGGCTCTGGGCGTCATGATTTCAGAGGCATTGGTGTCGTCAAACTCAAAGATGTTGTGAATCAGCTCTTTTTCCTCCTCCTTGATCTCCCCTTCTTCTTCGACTACCTCAACGAAAGTGATGAGTTCTTCTTCGGTGATGGTGGTCGGTTTTTTGATACGGCCGGTGAGCCAGGGAATAAAATTGAGAAACTTGATCACAGGGAAAAAAAGAAGCGACAGCCAGTACACCGGATAGATGGCCATTCTGGCGATGAGAAGATTATTCCTGGTTGCGATGGATTTGGGGAAAACTTCCCCGAAGACCAGGATCAAAAATGTCATGCCACCGGTGGCAATACCTACTGCAAAATTTGGAAAAGCCTTTATGGCAAACGTGGTGGCCAGGGCTGCCGCACCGACATTGACCAGGTTGTTTCCAATCAAAATGGTTGTCAGAAGTGTATGGGGGTCCGCTTTTAATTTCTTGATCAGACGGGAGGTTTTTTTGCCATCTTTGGATACATGAATGGCCCGGGTCTTACTGATGGAAAAGAGAGCCGTTTCGGCCGATGAAAAAAAACCGGACAGGATGATCAAGAGCAATAGGGTTAGGACCTGAACAGTCATGATGGCTGTTTCCTTATCTTGTTTTCATACGGACTGATGAATGGAAAACACGATAGAAGACAGGTTTGTCGGGCCGGCTGGTGTAAAAATGGGTCTTGCAAGATTTGTGGCATCCTCTTGAAATGGCTATGGGATCATGTAATAGTTAAGTCACTATTATAATCTACTTTTTCGAAAGATCAAGTTAATATAGATAGATCATCTCTAAAAGAGGTGATCTAAGAGAAGGATGATAGGATTCCAGGGGTCCAGGGTTCGAGTGAGATGCTTAAGAATTATAAATAGTTAAAAGCTTAAAAAAATCGTATTGAAAGAACGACACCATATGGAAGCGGAAGCGTTAAAAGATATTCAGGAATATGTCCACTCCTTGAAGGCCTCCAAGCGGCTGGGGGGGCAGGTTGTTTTTCACAAAGTCATTCCAGAGGAACCTGCAACCTGGGGAGAGCCCTTGGAAGCTTGGCCCGCAACAATAGCGCAAATGCTTTGCGATGCAAACATCCAAAGGCTCTTTGTCCACCAGGCCCGGGCCGTCGATTTTGTACGAACCGGCGAACATGTTGTCGTGGCGACACCCACCGCCAGTGGTAAAACCCTGATCTACAATCTCATGGTCATGGAGAGATTTTTAGTGCGGCCGGATTCGAAAGCCCTTTTTATGTTTCCCCTAAAGGCCCTTGCCCAGGATCAGCTTCTCAATCTGAATAAGTTCACCGCTTCCCTGGAGGGTAAAAGACCGACTGCCGCCATCTATGATGGAGACACGTCCGCCTGGCACAGGAAGCGGATCCGCGAAAGACCGCCCAATGTTATCATGACCAATCCGGAGATGCTGCATTTATCGTTTCTGCCGCATCACACACGCTGGTCTTCATTTTTCTCGGGGCTCGAAACCGTTGTGGTCGATGAGGTTCACACCTACCGGGGACTGTTGGGGTCGCACATGTCCCAGGTTTTCAGGCGACTGCGACGGGTCTGCCGACACTACCATTCAACACCTGCTTTTATCTTCAATTCAGCGACAGTGGCCAATCCAAATCAATTGGCGGAACAACTCACCGATCTTGAGGTTCGAACGGTTCGTAATAACGGATCACCCAAAGGGAAGCGGCATATTCTATTTATCGATCCCATTGATAGCCCGGCCCAGACGGCGATTTTATTGCTGAAAGCTGCCTTACAGCGGAATTTGAGAACGATTGTTTACACACAGTCACGAAAAATGACCGAATTGATTGCCATCTGGGTTGGCACTCAGGCCGGGGAATATGCAGACCGGATCAGCGCCTACCGGGCAGGTTTTTTACCGGAGGAACGGCGTGAGATCGAATCTAAATTGAGCAGGGGGGAACTTTTGGCGGTCATTTCCACCAGTGCTCTGGAACTGGGTATCGACATCGGTGACCTGGACTTGTGTCTGTTGGTGGGATATCCCGGTACTATCGTATCCACGTGGCAGAGGGAAGGGAGGGTTGGAAGAAACGGTCAGGAATCGGCCATGATACTCATTGCCGGTGAAGATGCACTGGACCAGTATTTCATGAGGAACCCGGAAGATTTTATTCAGAGAAGTCCCGAATCGGCTGTGGTCAATCCCTATAACCCGAATATTCTTGCCAGGCATGTCGTCTGTGCTGCCAGCGAGTTACCCCTGTCAAAGGGTGAACCCTATATGCAGCGCCGGGAAGTAGCGGCCACTGTGGCGACACTTGAAACAGACGGTGAACTTCTCAGGAGCGGGGAAGGGGACCAATGGTTTTCGAGCAGGAAGGCTCCCCATCGTCTGGTGCACCTGCGTGGGGCCGGGAACCAATTTGCCATCATGGGCAGTTCCGATGGTGAAAACAAAGGTGAGATTGACGGTCTCCGCGTTTTCAAAGAGACCCATCCCGGTGCTGTTTATCTACACAGGGGCGATACCTACCTGGTGGACAACCTGGACATGGAAACCAACACAGTCAGCGTTACCCGGTCGAAAGTCGACTATTATACACGGGCCCGGTCGAACAAGTATACTGAAATCCTGACAGTCTACGATGAGAAACAGCTGGCAGGCACCCGGGTGTACACCGGCAAACTCAAGGTGACGGAACAGGTAACCGGTTTCGAACGCTGGCGTATACGGGGTAAAAAACGTATAAACAGGGTGCCCCTGGATCTTCCGGAGCAGACATTTGAAACAGATGGCATCTGGTTCGAGATCCCTTCCAATGTACAGACAAAGGCGGAGTCCCGCTACCTGCATTTTATGGGGGGCATACACGCCATGGAGCACGCTGCCATCGGGATGTTCCCGCTGATCGTCATGACGGATAGAAATGATCTCGGGGGCATCTCCATTCCCTACCATCCACAGATCGGGTCAGCAGCCGTGTTTGTCTATGACGGCATTCCAGGGGGCGCAGGCCTGTGCAGACAGGCATTTTACAGGGCTGAAGAACTTTTAGGCATCACCCTGAATGCCATCCGGACATGTCCTTGTGAAAGTGGTTGCCCATCCTGTGTGCATTCGCCCAAGTGTGGATCCGGAAACCGTCCCATTGACAAGGCGGCTGCCATATTTATTTTATCGGAGCTCCTGCAGAAAACACAGCCCCAAACCCCTGAAAGCGGTGGAGAATCTGGTGAACGCCCAGGAATCTACAGGGAAGATGGTTTAAGAGAACCCGGGCTATCAGCATCTTTGCCGGTAGAGCGGTCAAATCGCATGGAGACGACCATGAAGAGAATGGGTGTTTTCGATCTCGAGACGCAACGGTCCGCCCAGGAGGTGGGCGGATGGAATCGGGCGGATCTTATGAAGGTCAGTTGTGCAGTGCTTTACGATTCTGCGGAGCAGGTGTATTACGAGTACCTGGAAAAGGACATGCCGCGCTTTATCGAACACCTGCAACGATATGATTGTGTGGTGGGGTTCAATATCAGGCGTTTCGATTACAAGGTTCTCAGCGGCTACTCGGGCTTTGATTTTCAGGCACTCCCCACCCTCGATTTGCTGGAGGAAATCCACAAGCAGTTGGGCTATCGTTTGTCTCTGGACCATCTGGCTAAAGTTACCCTCGGGTCAAAAAAGTCCGCCGATGGACTCCAGGCCTTACGCTGGTGGAAACAGGGTAAAATGCGAGAAATCATCGACTACTGCAGGCAGGATGTGCGGATCACATGGGATATATATTGTTTTGGAAGAAAAAATGGTTACCTTTTATTCCAGAACAAGGCCGGCAATACGGTACGGGTACCGGTCAGCTGGTAAAAATCATTGGCTTAAAAATTTTAATAATTTGAACCTAATCAAGAAATGACATAATATTGTGGAAATTGGAAAAGGAGAATC
>JASJGV010000375.1:0-5702 GCA_033791325.1 Desulfobacterales bacterium
TTGGCTCATCTCATGCAACTGAATCATTACCTTTTCAGTATAAGGATGGTGGTATGCCTAATGTGTCTGGTAATGGGGAATACACTGTAACTTCGGCTGTCTTCTATGATCCTAGTGATCTATTCGATGAGTGGGGTTCTCCAAATCAACAAAGATATGTCCTGCAGATTGCTGCTAATGATGTGGTTGCAGATCTTATCCTTAGTGGAGAAATGGTTCACTTAACCATGGAATGTGGAAACGACACCGTGAGAGGTGTGGCCCCTGTTCCTGAACCCGCCACCATGTTGCTGCTCGGTACAGGCCTTATCGGTCTTGCCGGAGTTGGCAGGAGGCAAGTATTCAAGAAATAGAATTCTGTAAACAATCAGTCTGAAACGTGACGCAGGTCACGCCTTTTAGCTGCCCGTCCATGGGGGACGGGCAGTTTTTTTTGTTTTATAACGCAATCTCTTTACTATTTGTCATGTAGAACAGAGCTTCAGCTCTGCAAAAAACCGTCTTGGCAGGGCTAAAGCCCTGTGCTACGCTTGTATTTTAGCGCGTATTCTGCTTAAAGTTAAGGCCACTGTCGTTAAACCTTCGGGCTCTTGGAACTTTATCCACCGATTAAATCCGGTTCTATTGGTTACTGATTGAACGCTGCCATGTATCCTTTACTCCATAACCCTGCATCACTCAAAGACCACATCCAGCAGATAACGGGTGAACTCCTTTTTGCAGAACAGGTCTATCCGGAACATATGGACGGTATAAAAAAAGCTTCGGCAGTCCTGTTTCTTCTGGGACTCACGCCGGGGGACAAGGGCCAGGCACCCGAACCCAGTCTTATATTGAACAAGCGATCCCAGACGGTCACCCAACCCGGAGACCTGTGCTGCCCAGGAGGCGGCATTTCTCCCGGCCTGGACACTTTTCTGGCCAGGGCCATGACGCTTCCGGGTCTGCCCATGTGGCGCTGGCCTTTCTGGGGGAAGATTCGCTCCCGGCGATTCAAGGAGGCGCAAATCCTGAGGATTCTTTTTTTCACCAGTCTGCGTGAAGGTTTCGAGGAGATGCGGCTGAATCCTTTTGGTGTCCGTTTCCTGGGACCCCTGCCGGTCCAGCGGCTGGTCATGTTCGGGCGGGTTATATATCCCATGATCGGGTGGGTTTCGAAACAGCAGCGTTTTAAACTGAACTGGGAAGTTGAAAAAATTGTCTCGATTCCCTTGAGAAAACTACTCGACCCCGGCAATTACGTCCAGTACCGGCTTGAGATGAAAGACCCCAATGCTGATAACGGACGCCAGCAGGTCTATGATGCCCCGAGTTTCTTACATAAAAACGGTCAGGAAACCGAGGTGTTGTGGGGCGCTACCTGCCGGATCACGCTGACTTTTCTCAAGCTCATGTTCGGGTTTGAGGTGCCGGCTGACGGGTCGCTGCCTGTTCTGAAGGGTATGCTGGATGAAACCTACATGCGCAATGGAAAGAGGGTCTGAGAAGGCCCTTTTTTTAAATCGGAAGCACGAATAACGAAACCCTAAACAATACCAAATGACCAAAAAACAATTCAAACACATTTGCCTCATATCCCTGCCGTGGCCGTTGTTCAAACGGCCGTCGATCCAGCTGGGTTCCCTGAAATCGTTTCTAAACAAAGAATTGGAAGACACCCGGGTGGATACGTCGCATATGTATTTGAATGTGGCCCATGCCATCGGCTATGATGTGTATCAGGCCATATCAAGACGGACCTGGTTGGCCGAATCGGTGTATGCCGCATTGTTGTACCCGGAACGGTCTGTATCCATAGAACGATTGTTCCGGGAGCAGGCATCCCGGGATCAGGTGTTGAGGTCAGTTGATTTTCAAGCCTTGCTTGGACGGGTAAAGGACAGCACAGATGAGGCAATACAGCAGATAAACTGGCATGGTATTGGCCTGGTGGGAATTTCCGTGTGTTTGTGCCAGTTAACCTCGAGTCTCTATGCTGCCCGGCAGATCAAAAAGATTTCTCCTGATATTATCACTTTATTTGGTGGCTCGACGGTCTCCAATCCTTTTTGTAAAAACTACCTGGATGTTTTCACAGACATCGATGTTATCGTGAACGGGGAAGGGGAGCTTCCCCTGTTGCAGCTAATGTCTCATCTTGAAAAACATGGCAATATCGAAACAGCCCACACCATCGAGGGTGTCGTAACGCGTGAGACGCCTGACAATGAATTGCATTCCTTTTCCCAATTGCCGGATCTTGAATGTCTGGCAACACCTGACTATGATGACTATTTTCAGACACTGGAAACATTTTCTCCCGGCAAGCGGTTTTTTCCCACGCTTCCTGTGGAATCGTCACGGGGATGCTGGTGGAAAGGGGAGACCCGCCGGAATCAGCCCGGAGGATGTGCTTTCTGCAATCTGAACCTGCAGTGGAATGGATATCGAAAGAGGCATTCCTCAGAACTTGTTCATGACATCGACGTGTTAACGGAACGTCACCAGACGCTGTCCGTCGCATTCATGGACAACGTACTACCCGCTGAATCGCCAGATCGGTTATTTACAGGCTTGAGCCGCCTGAACAAGGATCTGAAAATGTTTTCAGAGATCAGGGCATCGACGCCCCTGAAGACACTTGCCAGGATGCATTCGGCAGGCATGGCCGAGGTTCAGGTGGGAATTGAGGCACTAAGCTCCAAGCTATTGAAAAAAATGGACAAAGGTATAACGGCAATTCAGAATATGGAGATCATGAAAAACTGCGAGGCCCTGGGATTACAGAATGTTTCCAACCTGATAATCCATTTTCCGGGTAGTGATGAAACAGATGTTATGGAAACCCTCCAAAATATGGTATTTGCCATGCCTTTCAGGCCCTTGAAGCCGGTTAATTTCTGGTTGGGTCTGGGGAGTTCGGTGTGGGAAAACCCCGCCCGGTTTCATATCAAATCCATATCCAATCATCCCTATTACCGTATCCTGTTACCGGAGCACATCACAAAAAACATCCAATTTTCGATTCAAGCATACCGCGGTGACCTGGTGCTTCAAAAAAAACGCTGGAAACCTGTTAAAAAGAAAATTCAAGAGTGGAACCAATTCTATGCGGATCTACATTCACGGCCGTCATCCGGGCCGATTCTCGGTTATCAGGATGGTGGTCGTTTCCTGATCCTGCGCCAGAGACAGCTGAACGCAGACCCTATGCAGCATCGCCTGGTGGGCACCTCTCGAAAGATATACCTGTTCTGTAGCAAGGTCCGGTCTCTCAGGAGGCTTTTGCTGCAGTTTCCTGAACTGCCGGAAGACAAACTCATGCCCTTTCTGCGAATGATGACCGGCAAAGGTTTGATGTTTGAAGAGCAGGAGAGATATCTGAGTTTAGCAGTGAGGATATACGATAGAAGATGAACATCGAAATGCTGCATTACTGTAATCCGTAAGGTAGTTTAATAAAATCGTGCAACGATTTTATTGAGATTGTGATAGGGTAAAGGCCAAACAACTTTTAACTCGGATAGAGCGAAAAAAATCCTCTATCACGAAATCACGAAAGTACGAAACCACGAAAAAAAACCATGAAAAATTTCGTGCTTTTAACATTTCGTGTTTTCGTGATTGCTTTTTCTTGCTGCAAAATATGCACTTATTTTATTTCAGGGATCATTAACAGGAACTTATATTGTGAGACATCCCTCGCAACAATCCATAGACCAGGATATCAAACTCCTCAGGGAAACTGTACCACAGCTTGTGGAGAAGCTGAGATTGGGCCAGGATGTGGACATCACAACCTGGAAGGGCCTCATCGACAAAAAACTGCTTCCCAAGCTGGCTCCGGATTTCCCCCTGGTGGCATCCATCTGCGGAGGGGGTTCATCCGGCAAGTCCTCACTTTTCAATACGCTCATTCAAGAAAATTTGTCACCTACGGGTGGTACAGCCGGTATCAACCGCCGAATTCTCATTTCCGGTAATATAGATAGCTTTACGAACGGCAAGCACTTTGAAGATCTTTTCGACACCTTCGGGTTTCGACCGGAACCCCTGCTGGATAAAAACGATCTTACCCGGCAGGGAAATGCCTCATATGTACTCAATACCCAGACGCCTTCCAATCTTATTCTACTGGACACACCTGATTTCGACACCGGGCTGAAGGGCAGCTATCTCAACCGCGAGGTTGCCAGGCAAGCACTGGAAGTGTCGGATGTGTTGGTCTATATCTTTACCAATGCCAACTACAACAACCGGGACAACACCGACTTTATTTCAGAGATTCTCACCGGTATCGGTACCCGCAAATGTTTCCTGATATATCGTGTATATGCGAGTTATCCTGATGAAGAGATTCTGGCGCATGCCGGAACGGTTGCTGAAAATCTATACGGCAGGGATGCTGTCGATCAGGTATTGGGAATCTACAGAGCCAATGAGGATAATCGGGTAGCCGCCGACGAGAGGTTCATGGACACGCTGCCGGTGGGAGATGGCGGGGTTCCCTTGATGCATGCATTGGCACATCTGGACAGGCAAAAAATTCGCCTGGAATTGATGTCTTCCATTCTTGTGGATGTGTTGGAACAGGCCGGGGAAATTTCAAGCCGGGCCGGGGTGTCGCTGCTTGAATTGGGACTCTACCGCAATGCCTTGCAGACGTGGCAAAGCCATTGCGTGCACCAGGCATTGAAACGGTTTCCCATGGACATCGTACTTAAACGGTTCATGGAAATTTGGCACAGGACAGACCCTTCTCATATCAGATGGATGCGCAAGGCGGGCAACCTTATGGACATGCCGATTCGGGCTGCCGTCAAAACCGTTAAATGGATCCGGGGCAGGGAGCCCCTACGGCCGAGTTCGGAAGAAAATGTTCAGGAGCGGTATTCAGAGGAGACAATGAACGATTTTTTGACAGCCGCCAATGAACTGCGGCGAAAATTTATTGATTCCGAGATCTCCATATCCATGGTGAAGACCGATCCCGTGGCAAGAGAAATGCACGAAGCCTTTCAGGAAATTGAAAAGCAGTACAACGCGTTGACCAGGGGAAGTCCTCACAGGATGCAGGCTTCAGCCAATGGGAAACTGCTTTTTACTGTCAGGGCACATCCATCGATTCTCGACAAAGAGACCTTGTCTGGTGCAGGGGAATGGCGATCGGCCTTAACAGCGATCCTGACCGGGACGGAAAATCTCCTGGACACCTCGGGGCAGATAGACAGGGACCTTGAAACACTGGTGGAAACATTTCGAAAGCGCATGAATCTATTGTCAAGAATTGGCCAGACCTTTTCTGCATTCCTGAATGTGCTACCGGCAACGGTAGCAGTTACCTACATCCTGTCAACCGGAGATCCTGTGGGCGCTGCGGGTATCAAGGTAAAGCTCTCAGGTTTGTTCGGATTGAAAGACCTGTATGCATTGGTGGCCCTGCCGGCTACTTCGGGTCTTCGAACTGCGGATCGTGCACAACTGGAGGTGTTGATCGGACCCATCGCAGAAACCTGGCTCAATCACAAGCTTGCGAAGATCCAGACTATCTTTCAGGACACCATCAGTGGAGAAACCCTGACCAGGGCTGACCGGGTTTATTCAGATGCAGGCCGGCATATCGCCGATTTGGAGCGGGTTTTGGCAAACTGCAGGGCCTGTACAAGAAAATAAAAGCAATCACGAAAACACGAAAAGATTAAAACACGAAATATGAGAAGGTG
>JASJGV010000376.1:0-4658 GCA_033791325.1 Desulfobacterales bacterium
CAATCAGGAAAAGTGATTTTAAACTGGTTTAGTGATTGAATTTTTAGAAAAGCTATTTTATAGAAGCTTTTAATGTATTTGAGAGGTTCGACAAACCCGCTAAAGGAGAAATCTAACAATGAACGAACTGTATGAAAAAATGGCCCAAGAGCTGATTACAGGAAATGAACCCGAAGTCAAAAAATTGACCCAGGAAGCCTTGGACAAAGGAGCTTCCGCAAAAGAGGTTCTCGACAGTGGATTGTTGGCAGGTATGGATGTGGTGGGAAAACGCTTCAAGGCCGGGGACATGTTTATCCCGGAAGTACTTCTCTGCGCCAGAACCATGCATGCTGCCATGGATATCCTCAAGCCCCTTTTGTCTGATGCCGATGCCGCCGGAGCAGGTAAGGTTGTTATTGGAACGGTAGAAGGAGATTTGCATGATATTGGAAAGAACCTGGTAGCCATGATGCTTCAGGGTGCTGGATTCAAGGTCATTGACCTGGGTGTTAATATCAAACCACAGGGATTTGTGGATGCCGTCAAAGAACACAAGCCCAATATTCTTGGTCTGTCAGCACTCTTGACTACCACCATGCCGAAGATGGAAGAAACCATCACAGCGCTTAAGGAAGCCGGTATTCGCGACCAGGTGAAAATCATGGCGGGGGGCGCACCTGTAACCCAGGACTTTATCGAAAAAATCGGTGCGGATGCCTATGGTGCAAACGCAGCGTCAGCATCTGAAAACGCAAAAGCACTTGTTGGCTAATTGTGTTTTCCATTAAAAAGAAATCTGTTTAATTAAGGTTGCTTGCTAACCCCGTGGTTTGTCGCGGGGTTAGCAAGTCCTGTCGTGGTTCAAAGGGTCGAGTGAAATGCTGAAGAACGACAAAGCGTTTGATGACCAGCAAAAGTTCTGTGAAAGAATAGATAGAAAAAAACGCTTGAAACTCTGACACCTGCTCACCTGGAATCCTCTTCTCCAACTAAGTTGAAAAAGATCAAACAATGATTACCCTTCTCGATTATGGCGCCGGTAATGTCAGAAGCGTTATCAACGCCATAGAAAAACTGGGCGAAACTGTCCGGGTTGCTCAAAATAGCCAGGAGATTCTTGGGGCCGAGAAACTCGTGTTTCCCGGCGTGGGCAATTTCGGAAACATGATCCATATTTTAAATCAGAAGCAGTATATGGATCCCCTGAAAACCTACCTGCAAAGCAATCGACCCTTTTTAGGTATCTGCCTGGGTCTTCATGCCCTGTTTGAAGAGAGTGAGGAGGCTCCCGGCTTAAAAGGACTCGGTATCCTCCAAGGATGTGCCCGCCGATTTCGTGTGAAACGATCTGTCCCTCACATCGGATGGAATGGTATCAAGGTGAAACAGCCCTCCCTCCTGTTCAATGATTTGCATGGGGATGAAAAGTTTTATTTTGTCCACACCTATTATGTGGATCCCGTTGATCCATTGGTTGTCTTGACAACCACTGACTCTGGGTTGGATTTTGTCAGCGGCATACAAACGGTTAACATCATGGCCACCCAGTTCCATCCGTAAAAAAGCGGCTCCACAGGTCTCACACTCCTGAAGAATTTTATTCAAAAAGACAGAGACGTGGTATCACCGACCCTCCAGCCGGCGGAGACGAAACTTGCCAAGCGAATTGTCGCCTGCCTGGATGTTCGATCCAATGACCAGGGGGATCTGGTGGTGACCAAGGGAGACCGGTATGATGTCAGGGAAGAGGGTGCCGTCAGAAATCTTGGCCAGCCGGTGGAACTCGCCCAGCGATATTATAATGAGGGTGCCGATGAAATCACTTTCTTAAACATTACAGGCTTTCGAGATTTTCCTCTGGAAGATATGCCCATGCTCATGGTGCTGAAACAGACCTCAAAAACAGTCTTTGTGCCTCTGACCATCGGTGGCGGCATCCGGGACTATACAGATAAAAACGGGCGGCAGTATTCCGCACTGGCGGTTGCCGAAGAATACTTCAGGTCAGGGGCTGACAAGATCTCCATTGGAAGTGATGGCGTTCTCATTGCCGAGGAATATTTAAAGACCGGTGAAAAGACAGGAGAGAGTTCAATCGAGCAGATTTCAAAGGTATATGGCAACCAGGCGGTGGTCATATCCATCGATCCGAGACGCGTGTATGTTCATGCCCCCGAGAGCGTGCGACATCCTGTTGTCAAAACCAACATTCCCGGCCCGGAAGGTGAGATGTTCTGCTGGTTTCAATGTACCATCCAGGGCGGAAGAGAAGGTCGTGATATGGATGCCATTACCCTGGCCAGGGTGTGCGAAACACTGGGAGCCGGTGAAATACTTCTCAACTGCATAGACAGGGATGGTACCAACAGCGGTTTTGATATGGAATTGATCAATGCGGTCAAGCATGCTGTAACCATTCCGGTCATTGCATCGAGTGGTGCCGGATGTGCCGAACATTTTCAGGAAGTGTTCGAAAAAACAGATGTCGAAGCAGCCTTGGCGGCAGGGATCTTTCATCGAAGGGAAGTGCCCATTTCCCATGTAAAAAGCTTTCTAGCGGACAAGCTGGAAATTCGACATTGACTGTACCTTTAGGATGAACAACCTATTGGGTTGGTTTGATGACTGATCTTACATGCCCTTTGAATTGTTCTAGCTTGTCGAGCACATCGTTGATGGCATCGGCATCCAGTGATACAGACTCGGTGATAACATGCGAAAGATCGATCCTGCCCTGGCGCAAAAATTCCAGAAGAATCGGCAATTCCTCCAGAAGATGATCTGAGCAGCCGATGATCTGCGTTTCCCTGCCCAGTAATTCCTGATAAGAATCAATTTCAAATGGGGAGTCAGCGATACCTGCCAGGGCTGCACGTCCGAATACACCCAGGCAACGAACTGCCTGTTGCATGGTTTCCGGTAGACCGATGACCTCCAGAGAGACGTCTATCCCCTTGCCGGCGGTCTTTTGAAGAAGCGTTTTAACCGGGTCGCATATCGAAGCATCCACGGGGATGGCACCGTATGTTTCAGCCGTTGCCAGTTTTTGCGGACTGATATCGATGGCAAAAACCGCCGAAGCGCCCATGGTGAATGCAAGCTGGATGGCAGACATGCCCAGACCACCGGCACCGAAGACTGCAACGCTTTCGCCGGCTCTCAAGCGGGCTTTCCTCAGTGCATGAAAAGAGGTGGATGTGGAGCACATGAGAACCGCCCCCTGTTCAAAAGAAACTGCATCCGGGAGAGGAACAGCATTCCTTGCCGGAACCGTGATGTACTCCGCGTATCCCCCATCACGGTGTTTTCCGATCATTGAGCCTGTGACACAGAACTGCTCCCTGCCCTGTCTGCAGTAATCACAATTGCCACAGGTCAGCAGATAATGAAGACTGACCCTTTCCCCTATACGGGCATTTTCAACACCGCTGCCAACTTTTTCAATGACCCCGGCAACTTCATGCCCCAAGGTTTGGGGCAAAACACCCACTGCAGACTTGCCTGCCCGGTAGTGAACGTCCGAATGGCAGATACCGGCCGCTTTTACGCGGACAAGGACATCATGGTCCCCCACGGACGGTATGGGGATTTCTTGTTCCTGTAATGGTTTTCCGGTTTCTATCAACCTGACGGCTTTCATAGTGACTCCTTTTGTTCACCTAAATTGTGTGTTTCAGATTTTGGTTATGATGGTATCGTTTCCATGCTCGCAAATCTTGGTTCGTGAAGCGGGATTAACAGGTCTGCCATTTCCTTGACCTTTGTCATGATGTCATAGGCTTCATAGGTATTCACATGGGTTCCAGGCGGTATAACATCCATCTCCATGGCGCGGATTTCTCTTGGGGGGTTGAAATTCTCATCGATAACACAAAAGCCGGTGATGGCGGCTCTGCCTTCTTGGGTGTCAATGAACACCGTCATGCCGCCTTTTGTGTGGACGGGTGTGTGCATAACATTGATTCCGGGAACGATTTCCACATCCTGCGAAAGGGGTTTGACCTGGCCGTTATCTTCAACGTCTTCTATAAAATCTTCCAGATAACGATAATCCAGTGGATGTGGGTCATGAATGCTTTCCAGTTCTTTTTCATGGACGAAAATATCTGCATTGCTGCATTTGTAATCATTTTCGCAATGATCATTGTGCAGGTGGGTATGGATGATTATATCGATATCTTCAGGCTTGAGCGACCATTTTGCAAGACCCTCCTCGAACGTATAAATCTTTCCATTGATCGATGCTTCCCTGTCCCTGGATTGAATCGGATGCATCTCACCGGTGTCGACGAGAATGTTCCGGTCGCTGCCCTCGATGTACCAACTATAGATGGGGATAGTGTAGGTCTGTCCTTGACCATACTGATACGTCATCATGGATTTGTCAAAAATTTTTGTTCCCACCACCATGGGATGTATTTTGTAATGGTTCATTTTCTACTCCTTACTGTAGTATTGCAATATTACCGTTATGATAGCGCTTTTTGTTGCTTGTATAAAGGCTTTTAAAAACAAATCTGATAATGTATATATTTATAATTATGGGAATCTACGGCAAGACACTGCATGTCAACCTGACAGAGAAACGATATTTTTTATCGCCTGTTCAGGACCGTTTACTGAAAACATCTATCGGTGGCAGAGGCTTCAACGTGGCCTATCTGTTTGATCGTTTT
>JASJGV010000377.1:0-7944 GCA_033791325.1 Desulfobacterales bacterium
TTTACGAAATTCTCTATTCTCTATGCTGTATTCTGACTTCTGACTTCTGAATTCTCTAATTCATATAATAGTTGAATTTATTCTGTGAAACAGGTAGATTTCAGCCATGTCGAACGATTTGCACATGACCCTGAAACCGGAACCCGGCAGCAAACTGTTGCGCTATCGGGGGGATACAGTGACATTTACACTCACGTCGACCTGCCCCCTTAAAGGGATTGCGCTTCTCAGGACCAATCTTGGCCAAGGTAGCATTTCCCGCCAACAGATCATCGCGTCCGTTGAAAAAAACCTGCCGGGGCTGGGGCGCGACTGGTTTGACATTCCCATGAGGGAAGTGACGCCGCAACAGTTCAACCTGCGGCTTCCTTTGACCGAAATCGGTCATTTCAAGGCCAAAGCAATGTTCATTCCGGAAGGACGGCAGGATCCCATCTGGATTCCGGGCGCCAATATTACCATCAATGTCGAGTCGGCCGATACCTGCTGCGCCAATGTCATCTACAATGCATTTGTGCGACAGTTCGGACCCAACAAAGGGGGCGGGTTTTTCACGCAGAACCGTACCGGCGCCGTTCAACTGCTGGACAAGGCCGGTTATGCCGCGATCCCACCCTCCGGTACGTTCAGGGATTTGGTTCGGGAGCTGGATTTCATCATCGGCCACCTGGGCTGCCGGTTTGTTCAACTGCTCCCAATCCATCCCACCCCTACAACTTACGGCAGAATGGGTCGATTCGGAAGCCCCTACGCAGCTCTCAGCTTTACAAATGTAGACCCTTCCCTGGCGGAATTCGACTCAAAAGCCACACCCCTTGAGCAGTTCATCGAGCTGGTGGAGGCTGTTCATGCCCGCAATGCCAAGCTTTTGATGGATATAGCCATAAACCACACCGGCTGGGCTGCATCTCTCCACGAAACACACCCGGAATGGCTGGTGCGTAGTTCAAAGGGCGATATCGAAGTGCCCGGCGCATGGGGTGTTCGCTGGGAAGATCTCACCAAACTCAACTACCAGCACAAAGGGCTGTGGCGATATATGGCCAATGTATTCCTGATCTGGTGTAATCGCGGTGTGGATGGTTTCCGGTGTGATGCAGGGTACATGATACCCATTCCCGCCTGGCAGTACATTATTGCCAAGGTCAGGGACCAGTTCCCGGACACGATCTTTTTTCTCGAAGGTCTGGGGGGTAAAATTGTTGTTACCCGGGAACTTCTGGATGCAGCCAACTTTAATTGGGCATATTCTGAGCTTTTCCAGAATTATGACCACCAGGACATCGCTTTTCAACTGTTGCAGGCAATGGATATTTCAGCAGGTGAGGGTCTCATGGCTCACTATGCCGAAACACATGACAATCCGCGTCTGGCATCCCGGTCTCATACCTGGGCCAAAATGCGTACCGCACTGTGCGCACTCAGTTCCTTTCAGGGAACTTTCGGTTTTGCCAACGGTGTCGAATGGTTTGCCACCGAAAAAATCGATGTGCATGAATCACCGTCCCTGAACTGGAATGCAGAAGAGAATCAGGTGAACCACATCCATCGATTGGGTAAACTATTAACCTGTCATCCGGCCTTTCACGACCGGACCCGGGTCAGTGTGGTAGATCATGCGTCAGAAGATGTTTTCATCTTTCTGCGGCATCACCAACCATCCGGAAAAAAACTGATGATTGTCATAAACCTTGACGACAGCAGACCCAGAAGGGCTGCATGGCGGGAAAATGAGCATTTTGGGCCACCTGATTCCTGGATAGATCTCCTGACAGGGGAGAAAATCACCCCACAGATGGAAGGGCGAACAACCGTGCTCGATCTGCGTCCGGGCCAGGCGCTCTGCATAACAGACGATCCAGATGACTGGTCACAGGTCAGAGAAGATTCCGGCGAACTTTTTCAGGTTCCCGAACGGATTGCCCGGCAGCGTCTTCGAGCAAAGGTGCTGGAGATATTCCAGGTTGTTAATGGGTTTGGGGATACAAGCGACTGGGACCTCGAGGCTTCTGTTCTTGCCTTGCAGGCCGATCCCGTTGCGTTCTGCCGGAAAGCCAACACCCAAAGCCCTGAATCCCGTGTTGTCCGATGGGTGTGGCCAAGGGACGGACGACGGGAAGTCATGCTGCCACCAGGTCATTTTTTGCTGGTGGAGTCTCCAGAGCCATTTCACGTGAAAGTTTCTCAGCAACACACGGTCCTAGGGGCTGAAAAATCGATGTTATCCCCAGAAGGCTTTCACTGGGCACTGCTGAAACCTCTTCCCGTTCCAGACAAACACCTGGAATTGACCCTTCAATTGTCAGTCTATGCCGCAAATGGGCACCATCAGGAAGAAACCTGCCTGATGCTCTTAAGTGTCGAAACACCGGTCTTGAATTTGTGTTACCTGAGGCAAACGATTGGTGAGTCTTCCCTGCGAACACTCGTGACGAACGATCTTGGCGCTGCCAGCCTTATGCCGATTGAGTGGGGGACGTTGAACAGCCGCTACGATGCACTTCTATCCGCCAACGTCAATGCTGAACTTCCGGTGGATAGATGGATCATGTTTACGCGATTGAGAGCATGGGTGGTGTATCAGGATTATTCTCAATCCCTGAACGGGGATTGTCTGGAAACGTTTTTCCTCGATGGTTCCCTGCAGGGGGAGTGGACCTTTCACGTTCCCACGGGTCGCGGAAGCCATGTGGTTATCAAATTAAAAACGGTTCTGGAAAAAGATATGGACACAGTCCAGATCGTGTTCGAGCGATGTCCTGCTGCCCAGGAACAGGGTCGCCTCTCGGATATGGAGTCGATTGATCTCATATTGCGACCGGATATAGAAAACCGTTCATTTCATGCAAATACCAAGGCCTACCAAGGACTTGAAAAAGTATGGCCTTTGGCTGTTACGCCTGAAGAAGACGGGTTCACTTTCAGGCCGGACGACCTGCATTTCCTCGATATGCGCCAGGAAAATAGTGTTTTTGTTCATGAGCCGGAATGGCATTACATGGTATACCAGTCAGAGGATGCATCCCGGGGTTTCGACGCACACGGTGATCTTTTCAGCCCTGGCTATTTCAAGACCCGGGTCCGTGGCGGCGGGATGACATGTCTGTGTGCAATGGTGACCACCCCCGGTGAAGGAGATACTGTTGGACACCGATCAATGAAATCATCACCCTCCATGTGCCGGTCAGACCAAGCCGCTGTGGCTTCGGAAATACCTGTCCAAAAGATACTGGAAGCAGCGCTTGGCCGGTTCATTGTGAGGAGAGGATCCCTGCATACGGTTATTGCGGGATATCCCTGGTTTCTTGATTGGGGTCGGGATGCCATCATTGTTTCACGGGCCTTGATAGAACTGGGTGAGACCAGGCTTGCCCGTCGTATCTTAAAATTGTTTGGTCGATTCGAGGAGAATGGTACCTTGCCGAATATGCTTCATGGCACCCGTACCTCCAATCGGGAAACATCAGATGCCCCTTTATGGTTTGTCATTGCCTGCAAGGAATTGGTCGAAAAGGAAAATAACCGGTCATGGCTTCGGGAAACCTGTGGTCAACGAACCATCCATGACATTATAAATGCTATCGCCGATGCTTATATCAACGGCACTTCCAACGGTATCCAGATGGATGTTGAAACCGGTTTGATCTACAGTCCCTCTCATTATACATGGATGGATACCAATCACCCGGCCGGTACGCCACGGGAAGGATACCCCATTGAAATACAGGCCTTATGGTATGGAACGCTGGAATTTTTGAGCACCATCGACGATGCTGATGGTTCATGGTCCCATCTGGCAAAGAAGGTCCAATCGTCTATAAGCGAATATTTTTGGCTGGAATCCAGAGATTATCTGTCAGACTGTCTGCATGCAGGGCCGGGCACACCGGTTCGAGAAGCTGAAGCGGATGATGCTTTGCGGCCAAACCAGCTCCTGGCAATTACCATGGGAGCTGTTGTACAGCCTGACATGTGCCAAAACCTGTTGGAAGCGTGCCAGGAATTGCTGGTTCCCGGTGCCATCCGCAGTCTGGCAGACCGCCCCGTAAGCCGCCCCCTGGAAATTGTTCATGAGGGGCAGCATCTTTGCGACCCGTATAATCCGTACCGTGGCCGGTATGAAGGGGACGAGGACACGTCCAGAAAGCCGGCCTATCATAATGGAACAGCCTGGACATGGCTCTTTCCGTCTTTCTGTGAGGCCTGGGGGATGACCTTTGGCTTGGAGGCGCGCCAAACGGCTAAAGCCTTGATGAACAGTGTGACCCGTCTGCTGGAGCAAGGTTGTATCGGTCACGTACCCGAGATCCTGGATGGTGATTTGCCGCATCGCCAACGCGGATGCCCGGCCCAGGCATGGGGTGCCAGTGAGGCATTGCGGGTGTGGCTGAAGCTAAACAAAAAGGGTCCCAGGGGATAAACCATAGACTGTAGACATTTAGACTGTAGGTTGTTAGGTGCTTTTCGCTGATTGCACTCAGCCATCCTCGAGCCCTCGTATTCTTCTCGGACCCTTCATTTGGATCAACTCTTTTGGAGATGATCCAAATGAATGTATTGTAGCCTCACCCGAAATGTATTATATAATAATGGAACGATTTATAGACTTGCTTAAAGCCTACCTAAAACTTAAAATACTTGTAAAAAGATTGTTTTAACTTCTTACGAGGTCACAAAACACATAAGGACAATCCATGAAACGACTTCAAATGTATCAGGTTTTTCCGTCGGTTCCCGAACCATTGAAATTTCTGGAAGAGCTGTCCAGAAATATGTGGTGGTGCTGGCATATAGACGCCATCGAACTATTCAGGCGCATCAACCCCCACATATGGCGTCAGTCCGGTAGCAACCCCATTCTTTTCTCTACCCTTATCCCGCCGGAACGTCTTGAGGAATTGGCGACAGATGGGGGGTATCTCGCCCATATGGAGCGCGTCAAAAAGAAATTTGAATCTGAAACGGCAATGGTTGATCCGGCCAGACAATCAATGGATGCCGGGGCTGGAACGATTGCCTATTTTTCCATGGAGTTTGGCATTCATGAGAGTCTGCCCTTGTTTGCAGGAGGCCTGGGTGTGCTGGCGGGCGATCATCTGAAAGCCGCATCCGACCTTTCCCTGCCCCTGGTGGGTATGGGCCTGCTTTTCAATAAGGGCTATTTTCATCAGTTTCTAAATGATGAAGGGTGGCAGCAGGAGGAATACCCGGATAACGATATTTTTCACATGCCTCTACGGCGCGTCAAGGATCATTTCGGAAATCAGGCATCCATTACCCTGGCTGGCCCCAAAGGACCGATCCATGCCATTATCTGGAGGGTGCAGGTCGGTTGCGTGCCGCTCTACCTGCTGGACACCAATATACCGGAGAATCCAGCTGAGGTAAGGGCTATAACGGATAGACTTTATGCGGGTGAGCCAAAGCAGCGTCTGGAACAGGAAGTCCTGCTGGGTATCGGTGGTATGCGGGCTTTGGAGGTGTTGGAAATTCATCCAAAGATCTGTCATATGAATGAAGGTCATTCGGCATTCTGCAGCATCGAACGATTGTGCCAGATTAAAAGCCAGTACGACATCGATTTGGAAACAGCTCTGGAAATCATACCCAGGACTACTATTTTTACGACCCATACACCGGTTGCCGCCGGGCACGATGAATTTCCAAAAGAGATGGTTGCCCCTTATGTCGCACCCATGCAGGAGTGTCTCGGAATCGATACGGACCAGATCATATCATGGGGACAGCCCGGTGGTGGAAACCCAAACGTGCCTTTGTCCATGTTTGTGCTGGGACTCAGGATGTCCCAGCACCATAACGGCGTGAGCCGGCTGCATGGGCGGGTTGCACGACGCATGTGGTCGCATGTCTGGCCCGGATGGCCTGAAGATGAGATTCCCATAGCACATGTGACCAATGGTATTCATATCCCATCCTGGATATCCATTGAAAATGCAACGCTTTTCGAGCGCTATCTGTCGCCTGACTGGCATCTTCATTCGGGGGTCGAGGATCTTTCAAAACGCATCGATCAAATTTATGACGATGAGCTTTGGCAGGCCAGACGCATGAGCCGCGCTAGATTGATACGGACGTGCCGGGAACTGATGGTGAGACAATATGGCCGGAGAAACGCGCCCCAGTCAACCATGCGGGATGCTGAAGGTGTTCTGGACCCGGACATTCTTACCATCGGTTTTGCCCGGCGGTTTGCCACATACAAACGGGCGACACTGCTGTTGAAAGATCCTGAGAGGCTGAAAAAACTCATCAACGACCCCGATAAGCCTGTGCAGATCATTTTTGCTGGAAAAGCGCATCCAAAAGACGGCGAAGGAAAGGAGATTATTCGGCAGTTGATCGCGTTTGCAAGGACTCCAGAGTTGCGACAACGTATCGTGTTTCTGGAAGATTATGACATCAACGTGACCCGAACCCTAGTTCAAGGTGCTGATATCTGGCTCAACACACCGAGACGGCCCATGGAGGCCTGTGGCACTTCCGGAATGAAAGCTGCCATCAACGGCGTCCTCAATGTCAGCGTTCTGGATGGATGGTGGTGTGAAGGTTTCCGGGAAGACCGGGGCTGGGCCATCGGCAACGGTGAAGAATACGATGACCACGAGTACCAGGATATGGTGGACAGTTATGCTCTCTATAATGTGTTGGAAAATGACGTCATACCCTGTTTTTACGATCGAAAAAATGGGGAGTCACCTGAAAAGTGGACCAGTATGATGAAAGCATCCATGAAAATGGCGCTGAAGGACTATTGTACCCACAGGATGGTTCTCGAGTATAATCAGAAATTTTACCAGCCGGCGTTTGAAAGTTATCGGACATTTACCCAGAACAATGCTGAAAGCGCCAAGCAGATGCTGGCACAGAAAAAACGTCTTACGGACCTGTGGAAAGACATTCAGGTAAAAGAACCTGCCAGGGAACATAACGGTCCTTTCAGAATAGGTGAGTCATTTCAAATATCGGCTGAAATAACCCTGGGTGAAATCCGTCCCGAAGAGGTTCTCGTGGAACTCTATTATGGAAAGCTGCGCACTATTGAAACGCTGCTGCCCGGGAGAACCCAGGCAATGGAAGTTGAAAAGGAGTTGGATCAGGGGTCATATCTTTACTCCTGTTTACTTCCCTGTGAGTCATCCGGCCGATTTGGATTTACGGTTCGTGTAAGCCCCAGAGGGGATGACTTTTTACGATTTACGCCGGGGTTGATTACATGGGCTTAAGGGAGGGTTCGAGGGTCCAAGGGGGATACAAGGATTCGAGGGTGGCTGAAAGCGATAAGCGGACAGCAGCATCCCAGCCTCCAGGCATCCGCGCTTCCCAGCATACAAATAGCAATGTCCATCGAAAGAATCGTTAGATGATCAAACGTCAAACATCGCCGCGTGTTTTGATTGTGACGCCCGAGGTCACGTATCTGCCGGACCGCATGGGAAGCCTGTCTCATTATCTCACCGCAAAAGCCGGTGGTCTGGCTGATGTTTCTGCGGCGCTGATCAGTGCACTTTTCGAACAGGGGGTGGATGTACACGTGGCGCTGCCGGACTATCGCGCTATTTTTTCTGATCACCTGGCCCCTTTCCTCAAGGAAGAACAGCGTATTATCCGCAAAACCATGCCGGACGATCGAATCCATCTGGCCCAGGACAGGGCTTTTTACTATCTGAACCATGTCTATTCCGATTATGGTGGTGAGAACACAAAACTTTCATTGGCATTTCAGCGAGAAGTCATCAATCATGTTATCCCACGTGTGGAACCCGATCTGATTCACTGTAATGACTGGATGACCGGTCTGATCCCTGCCATGGCCCGCCAGATGGGGATTCCCTGTCTCTTTACGATCCATAATATTCACACAGTCAAGAGTACCTTATCCCATATCGAGGATCGCGGGATCGATGCGGCCTATTTCTGGCATCA
>JASJGV010000378.1:0-9454 GCA_033791325.1 Desulfobacterales bacterium
AACATTATTATGACAAGCGGTATAAAAGCGCATCATGGTAACCGATATCATGATTTTATCAGTTATGACCGGTGCAGAGTCAACTCAATTCTATCCGAACAGGGATATTTACTTCAGGTACGGGGAGCCGTTCAATACGTCTGGTTATTTACATGTTGAAAAAATATGAAAAATATATAAATAATCCAGGGTCAAGCTTGTGAGGATTTCAAAATTCTATCATGAAAAAAACCGAGTTCGATCAACAAGACAAATATATCAAGGCCCTGATGGACATCAGTCGTGCCATCACGTCAGATCAGTATCTGGAGGATATCCTGAAGCTCATTTTGATGGTCACGGCCAAAGTGACCGGGGTGGAAATATGCTCACTGTGGCTCATCGATGAGGCTGCTGATCCGCCGATGCTGGCGCTGAAAGCCTCGCAAACCATTGACCGTGAATATGTAAAGGACCGATCCCTGGGGATGAACGAAGGGGTTGTGGGGTATGTTGCAACGACCCGAAAACCGTTCATGGTTGAAAACGTGCTTGACGAATCCCTTTTCAAGGAAAAAGAGATGGCCAAACGACTCGGTCTGGTATCCATGCTGAGCGTCCCGTTGGAAGTCAAGGATGAAAAGGTCATTGGTGTTTTTAATTGCTTTACGGCTGAACAGCATCAGTTTTCCGAAACGGAAATCAATCTAATCCAAACCGTTGCCAACCAGGCAGCGGCCGCCATTATCAATACGGAACTCATGGTGAAAACCAAGGTCATTCAAGAGGAGCTCGAAACCCGTAAACTGGTGGAGCGCGCCAAAGAGGTGCTTACCAAGCGCCGCGACAGAACAGGTGAAGAAGCTTATCGCTGGATACAGAAGCGCAGTATGGACACGCGTAAATCCATGCGTGAAGTTGCCGAGGCCATACTGCTTTCAGAAGAGCTTTAACCCGGACACATCGTTTCCCAGATCCAGGCGGGATGAAATTTCCTGGGTAATACTGTCTAAGCCGGACATGCTGTCGGATGTATCTGCCATGGGGCCCTTGATCTTGTCTGCGATGCCTGCCCGAAGCGTGTCCTGAAATTCATTGGTGAGTGCTTTCATCTGCCTGCCAACGGCATTTTTCAGTATCTTGTCCAGATCCGATGTCATCTTGACCTTATAATTGTCAAGGGGTCCTGTCACCCGGGCATTGACGGAGAACGTTGAGACGTCTGCCAGGGCAGCATGCAGGGCTTGTTGAAGCTGATTGCCGCTGGTCTTGTTTCCTGTTTCCAGTTCTGCTGCGTCCATGGTCACCTGGATATGGGCATCGAGAATCTCTTCACCTATGGACGCCGTTAAATTTAAATTTGCCAGACCATTTTTCAGGGTAAGGGGCAGGTTGTCAGTGGCAGACAATTTTAAATCGTTAACACGATATTGCTGAACAGCAATAGTCATCTGGTCTTTGGCTTTGTTTGGATCAATATGATCGAGGGATCCTTTGACATTAAGGGATTGAACGCCTTGGAGTTTGACACCTGAAAAATTGAATTCAAGGGGTAATCCAAGTGTTGCCTGATCTGTTGTTACCTGTCGGAGTTCACCCTTGATGTTTCCTGCCATAATAATCGTGGAGACACCTACTTGTCTTGCCAGCAAATCCGGGAGTGGCGATTCTTCCTTGAAACGAATATAAACACCCTTGCCCCTGTCCGGTTTTTCTGTGACATCTTTTTTGTCCCTGGGTCCGACTTTTGTCAGAAGAGGGCTTATTTTCCCATACCAGAAGATAGCTTTCTTGACGGTGCCACCGATTTTATCTCCGAAGAGAAGTTGGGAGACATTTCCCAGACCATCTGAAGAAAGATTGTAGGTGTTCAGGATTCGATCCACGTCATGCTGTGGCGCCGACTTCAATTGATCCAGTTTCTTTGTTAGGTTTTTTTTATCCCGCGCAAACTTCTTTTGGATGTTTTTAAGTCGCTTCAGATCCTTTGATATATCCTTTTGTAGGTTTTTTAAATCACTGGCTTTGGTCAGAGTGCCTGAAATACCTTTGGAACCTTTTTGTAGTTTCTTGGCACGCGCTTGATACTGCTCGAACGTGTTTTTGTCAGGAGCACCTGCCAATCGCTTTTCCCAGTCAGCTTTTGCTGTCTCGATTTCCTCTCGAAGATTTGTTATCTGTTCCAGTGATTCGAGTTTTTCTCTTGCAAGAATTTCATGGATGTCCGGTAACTGAAAGGAAAACATGCCTGGTATCGCAAATGGTGTATCTTTAGACGTTTCAGACCGTCGCTGGTCTTTGTGAAAGTTAACGGCGCCTGAGGTTTTTCTGGGTGTGTTAAAACGAACACCTTCCATGGTCATGGTGTTGATGATGATTTTTCGTCTCAGCAGATTCAGACTGTCTATGGCAAAATCAATCTGCCCTGCTTCAAGGGCATTGGACATAGGGTTGTCAGGGTTTGTTACCTGAAGACGCATCAAGGTGATACCCAATGGAAATAAATGTACATCCGCCTTGGCCAGTTCAACCCTGGCACCCACAACACGGGTACCGGCCTTTTCAATAGAATGCCTGACAATCGTGTTCACCAGAAAATACCAGGCGAGAAAAACAAAGACGACAACTGCCACAAAAGCGATCAATCCCTGCCAGCGAAGCCATTTTGTCATGATAATCCTCCCCAATCGGACACTGATTTATAAATACCATAAAACTTTGAAGCCTTGAGTACTTGTACGATGCGTGATTTCATGACCCAGGCAAAGATATGCTCCCGGTATTTTCTAATGATCATGTTGGAAAGGAAAAAAAGAGGAACAAAGAGCCCCAGTGACGTGATCAGGCTTCCCATGAGAAGGGAGTTGTTGTAATTCGAGAGGCGCCACAGGGTTGAATTGTAAAGGGATGTCCAGAAACCTTTCAGTGCGTCTGCCGTCAGGATGTGGAGCCCAAAAGCATGCAATACAGGATCCAGCAGATAGGCAATGCCAGAGAACCCGAGCCATGCCAGAATGAACGTTGCCAGATTGACCCGCAGAATGAGTACCAGCAGCAGGACGATAAAGTTATGAAGACTCCACAGGGGGGTCAAGCCGGCTATCATCGCAAAGCAGAGTGCCAGACTGATCTGAAACGGTTCTGTCTCGGAATTGAGTGTTTTGAATATTTTGGCGACGATGGTCAGCATCGGCTACCTCCATGGATTAACTAAAAAAATGAATGGATTATATTAACCCCATCAGGATAATATAAACACGATTGGGTTTTTGTCTAACCCCTGTAGCCTGAACCGCGACAGCGAGCACATTCCCCATGGGTTCTGCCTTGCGGCAGAAGATTCCTCGTAGCTTACTGCGAGAAATTTCATTTTGGTAAAGGATAGCATTGTCATGTCCAAGTATATTTCCATGTTGGACAAGCTAATTATACGTCAAGGCAAGCCATAAAACAAGAATCCAGCCCACCTCAATTATTGAACCAAGGGTGTCTGCTATTAGGACATCCGAGCGACATAAAGACAGCAAAGTTGCGTTTGATGAATATATAAAACGAATTTTTTGGGGTTGATTTGGGTGTTGGTTGTGTTAATGACACTTGAAACAGACAATGAACTATTTGTTAGGAGCAACCAAAAAATGGTTTCAGACCATGAATTTATACGCCAAGGGCGACCCAGAGAAGCTTGTGGAATATTTGGTATTTCAGGGCATTCCGAAGCTGCACGGATGACCTATTTCGGGCTCTACGCCCTCCAGCACAGGGGCCAGGAAAGTTCGGGTATCGCCATTGCCAGGGACCAGGCAATTTATGCTCACAAAGGAATGGGCCTGGTTCCGGATGTGTTTGACGCCGATCACATGGGAGATCTTCACGGCCGGCATGCCATTGGGCATGTCCGCTATTCTACAACCGGTGGTTCCATTCTAATGAATGCCCAGCCATTTGTTGTTCAGCACAGGAAAAAATCTTACGCTGTTGCGCACAATGGCAATATTGTCAATGCCTATGACCTGAAGCGCGAGCTGGAGGAAGTCGGTTCCATATTCCAGACGACCATGGACAGTGAAATTTTCCTGCACCTCTTTGTCAAAAATTTACAACTTGGATTTGAACAGGCATTGGTTGCGACCGTCCAAAAACTGAAAGGCGCCTTCTCCTTTGTTATGTTAACCGGCAAGGGAGAAGTTGTCGGTATCAAAGATCCTTACGGGTTCAGGCCTCTTTGCCTGGGCCGCCTGAATGGCAATTATGTGCTGGCATCTGAAACTTGTGCTCTGGACCTTGTCCAGGCCGAGTTTGTTCGAGAACTGAACCCGGGAGAGATTGTCATCATCAACGGTAGCGAAATCAAGAGCATTCAAGTTCCGGTACCGGATAGACGGGCTTTCTGCATCTTCGAATTTATTTACTTTGCAAGACCCGACAGCTCTTTTTATGGAACGAATGTCTACCAGCTAAGAAAGGCACACGGGAGGCGACTGGCCCAAGAATCGAGAGTGGATGCCGACTTTGTCATGCCATTTCCGGATTCAGGGACATATGCAGCCTTAGGTTATGCAGAGGCCTCGGGTATACCGTTTGAAATGGGCATGATTCGAAACCATTATGTGGGGAGAACATTTATCCAGCCCACCCAGAGCATGCGCGATTTTGGTGTACGGGTAAAGCTGAACCCCATCAAATCCCTGTTGAAAGGGAAAGATATTATCATCATTGAAGATTCCATTATCAGAGGTACCACGGTAAAAACGCGTGTAAAAGCATTGCGGGAACTTGGTGTCAACCGTGTCCATATGCGCGTGAGTGGCCCCCCCCACAGATTCCCCTGCCATTACGGCATCGATTTTTCAACCCGGGGAGAATTGATTGCCGCAAACAAGACAGTAGAGGAGTTGAGAGGACATCTGGGGCTGGACTCCCTGTATTACCTGAGTCTCGAAGGTCTTTTAAACGCAACCAAGGTCAAACACCCGGAAAATCACTTCTGTAAAGCCTGTTTTGACGGGTGTTATCCTGTCGCCTTTCAAGACAGCCTGAGCAAGGACTGTCTTGAACCCTGATCAGCCTGTTTTACACTGTATTATGAGTGACAAGACCGGGTTTTATAAATTCGTAAAACAGATTTATTTTTCTTGATAAAATACTGTTCTTTCTTTAGGCTGCCCTATGCATGCGTTTGTGCGCTGGAGCCGTTGATTACCCCTCCTGTTCCAAAGCGATTGGAAACTCCCCGAGTGCTCGACATGGGGGTAGTCGATATCCGTAGGGTTATTCCATGCATTGTTGCAATTCATGTGTTAAAATGGCGACCAGGGATCGGAAGTAGGCTTTAAGGAGAATCGGAATGATAGAGTCTAAATATTTAAAAGAAAATATTGAAAATATTCAAAAACTGATGAAAATTTCGGCTCTGATCAACTTTGAAACAAAAAGCCTTGGCAAACTGCTGCGTTTGAGCAAGATCCGCCAGTACGAGGACAAGGAGCAGATTATTCAAGAAGGCGATTTGGATCCCTGGCTCTATTTTTTGTTGTCCGGAAAAATCCAGGTTCTCAAGGAAGGTGTCACCATCGGCCACATTGGCAAGCAGGGTGAAATCTTTGGTGAAATGCGTGTTGTCGACGATGAAAGACGCTCTGCATCAGTTTATGCTGTAGGAAAAACCGTCTGTCTCGCTGTGGATACTTCCGCGAAAAAACGGCTGTCATCTTCTGATGACCAGGACGAGCGCGTGGATTTTCTCCTTCTGCTCTACAGAATTTTTGCCGAGTATATTACCGCACGTCTCCGATTGACCAACGAAGAACTTATCAAGGCAAGAAAAGCACTCGACAAACTCACCCCCTAATCCCAAACAAGGTATAGGTGAACCGATGATGGATAAAGCCGCAAAATACCTTTCGGGCATGCCCCATTTTTCGTTCCTACCAGATGAAGAGATACAGAAAATATCCCAGGAGATTTATTTCAACCGTTTTAAAAAAGGCGTACAACTAGCGGTAAAAGACGAGACTGTCATCGACAGTGTTTATGCCGTTAAAAAAGGATCTCTCGCTCTTTTTGATTTGAAAGACGGGGAGAGCGTGCCCTCCGGTTTTATCAAAAGCGGAGAAGTTTTTGGGGGTATGACCATTCTCATGAACGGGGGAGTTTCACTGCGGACAGCCATTGTGGAAGAAGACTGTTCGGGATACGAGATACCCAAGGAGATCTTTCAGGATCTTTGTGCCCGCTATCCGCAGTTCTATGAATTCTTTCTGGAAAATTTCAGCAAGCACGTTTTTGATGATTCCATAAAGGCAATGATTGAAACTGGACAGGCCCGTCATTTTCTTTCCGGCATCGAACCTTTTTCCTTTCTTCCGGAAGAATCGATTTCAGATGCCATCAATGAACTGACTGTGGTTCAGCACCCCAAGGACCGTGTTTTGTTTGTCCAGAGTCGGTCCAGAGTCGGACATCTTTATATTGTGCAGCGGGGGTCTGCGGAACGATATTTTGAAGATCGTGGCAGAAAAAACATGCTGGGTATGCTCAGTGAGGGGGATCTTTACGGCGGTATTTCAATGCTCTTGAATGATGGCATTTCCGTCCGAACATTGCGGGTTACGGAAAATGCTGTTTTTTATCTGATCCCGAAGAAAACATTTCTCAATCTTTGTGAGACGAACGAGACTTTCACCGAGTATTTTACCGATACCTTTGGCAAGCGAATGCTCGAACGATCTTATGCCGCCATTATTGCCAAAACCATACAGCCCCAGGAAGAGGGGCTGGTTTTCTTCAATCAACCCATATCGAGCATCTATACAAGAACACCGGTATTCGGGAATGTAAGCCTGAGTATTCGTGAGGCAGCGACCAAGATGAGCCGGGAAAATATCAGCTCCCTCTTCCTCAAAGATGCCGATGGCCGATGCACGGGTGTTCTCACGGAAAAGGATTTAACCAAGAAGGTTATTGCCTTAGGGTATGATACGGAGCGCCCTGTCGCCGAGGTAATGTCTTCCCCTATCGAGACCATATCCCGCCAGGCACTCATATTTGAAGTCCTGATGCGGATGATGAAGTCGGGCATCCGTCATATTGCCATCACGGACGAAAACGAACAGATCGTGGGAATCCTATCAAATCGAGATATTCTGACGGCCCAGGGCCAATCCCCGGTTTTCCTGGTCCGGGAAATTGCTACGGCGAACAGCATGGAAGAGATTGTCGATCGTCACAACAAACTTCCCAAGCAAATCATGACCTTGATCAGCAGTGGTGCAAATGCCAAGAACCTGACCCGTTTTATCACAACCATTTCAGATACTATTTTAAATAAAATTATAGAATTTGCACTGATGCACCATCCAGCACCTCCTGCTCGCTTTGTATTCATGATTCTGGGCAGTGAAGGTCGCAGCGAACAGACGCTCAAGACCGATCAGGACAACGCCATCATCTTCGAGGATGTACCCGAGGCGTCCAGGGCAGCTGTACAGGAATATTTTCTCAAATTTGGGGAAACCGTCTGTACACTTCTGGATGATGCTGGATACGCGTTCTGTAACGGCGATGTCATGGCCAAAAATCCCAGGTGGTGCCAGCCGCTGGCTCAGTGGAAAAAGAATTTTTCTAAATGGATTCACGGCGCCGAGGGAGAGGACCTGTTGCAGGCGAGCATTTTTTTCGATTTCCGTAGCGGATATGGCGATGGGACACTGGTTGATTCGCTGCGGGCATTTCTATTCAAAGCCTTGGACGGCTGGCCCGGCTTTTTGCGACATCTCACAGAGAATGCCATGTATTTCAGGCCCCCCATCGGATTTTTCAGAAATTTTGTTGTGGAGTCAAAAGGAAAACATCGGGATATGTTCGACATCAAGAGTGCCATGACGCCCATTGTCGATTTCGCCAGGGTGTATGCTCTGAAAAACCATATCGAGGAAACCAACACGCTGGAAAGGCTGCAGCAGCTGAACCTGAAGGGTGTCCTCCAGCTTGAGGAATATGAAGAACTTGTAAAAGCCTACAGTTTTCTTCTGCAGCTGCGCTTTGTCCGTCAGGTAACCGCCATCGTCGATGACAAGGACTCACCGCACAATTATATCAATCCCAAGAAGCTCACCCGCATCGAGCAGAAAATGCTCAAAGAAATTTTTACCCGCATCGAGAAATTCCAGGCCAAGCTGGAGTTTGATTTTATCGGGCGGATCTAGTGTCGTATGAAATTTCTAAGAGACAACTGTTGGATGATCATTATCTGCATGGCAATCACGGGTATTGTATGTGGTTCTGGATCGATAACGTCACGTTCGATAAAAACGTCCTACGATTTTATACCCGATATTTTGAGCCTATATTCTGTTTCAAATAGGCAAACCTGTTTTTTTCAGGATATTTTCCCTCGATGTTTGCATAAAACGATCTGATTACCATCATGTCTTGTTCCATATCACCGGTGGTGGTTACCATCGGGCCAATCCCGCCTGTTTTCCTTTTGAAATCGAGAAAACCAAGCACCACAGGGACATTGGCTCCTGCGGCAATGTGGTAAAAGCCGGATTTCCATTGCTTGACTTTTTTTCGTGTCCCGGAAGGCGGGATCGTCAAAATAAGTTTATCCATCTCAGTAAATTTATCGACCATTTGTCCCACAACATTGTTGGAACGGCTGCGGTTTATGGGTATGCCTCCCAACCATCTGAAAATTCTTTGAAAGGGTCTTTTGAAAAGGGTATCCTTGCCCATCCAGTAGAGCTTTCCTTTTAGTTTAAAGGCGATGAACATCATAATGGGAAAGTCCCAGTTGGATGTATGGGGGGCTGCGATCATTACGAACTTGGGGATATCGGGGATTGCTCCCTCTGTGCGCCATCCGGAAATTTTAAGTAACAAAATGGATATCCATCGAATAACAGATTTCACAACCGGTGTGTCAAAGATTGTATAGTGCAACAGGCTCACCTCATTCGTTAAAACTGAATTCCACGCTGCGTGCAGCGTGGAATTCAATTTATAGATTAAGATTCATCTTATTGCGACAGTGCGGTGCTGAGATCTGAAAGGTTTCAGTAAAAATTCCACAATACCCTGTAGGTTCTGCCGTTCGGCAGTGCTTCGCATGCTGCAGGGATAAGAATCCTATCCTTTCGCATCGGAGCGACACCGTCGCGTTTAATAAAATCGTGCTACGATTTTATTGATAAAACTCTACAGAGTATGGGGTTCCGGGAATGAAAAGTAAAAGAGATAAGATGATTTTACAAAAGTATTACAAACCAGAACAATCCAATCTGATAATAAAGATTGAATAATTTTAAAACAGACGGTATTGGGGTAGGATATTAATCAATCCGGCAGATTTGACAATGTCGCTTGACCATGTCACCGGGCTGGGCACCGAAATCTGAACAAAGCCGTCCGGCAAACGCGCCGAGGCGGCTTTTTGTATGGTTTGAGCGACATAACCGGCCATCATCAGGAA
>JASJGV010000379.1:0-4123 GCA_033791325.1 Desulfobacterales bacterium
AGGGCTGCGCTCATACCGGCGGGCCCACCGCCCACCACCATAACCTTTGAAGGCGCATCCGAAGCCTGGAGGCGGCATTCCATTTCGTGCCCGGCTTTGGGATTGCAAAGACACTCCACCTGTTTCAATTTAAAAAGGTGATCGAAACAGCCCTGTGCACACGCAATGCAATGAACGATTTCATTTTCACGTCCCGTGGATGCCTTTTCCGGAAGATAGGGATCCGCGATCAAGGGCCGCCCCATGGCAACCATGTCACACATGCCGTCTGCAATCATTTCCCTGGCCGTGGCTGGGTCGTTGATGCGGTGGCTGGCAATGACAGGTATTTTTACAAGGTTTTTAATCCCTTTTGCCAGATACCCGAACACACCCCTGGGAACCGAGGTGGTAATCTGGGGCACACGCGCTTCGTGCCAGCCCACATTGATGCACAATGCGTCCACACCAACATCCGCCAGTGCCTGGGCATACACGGCCAGTTCTTTGCGTCCCTGGCCCCCGGGCATAAAATCATTGCCGTTCATACGCACAATCAGGGGATAATCACTTCCCGTAACCGCTTTTATGCGCTGCATGACCTCCCGACCGAAACGCATCCGGTTTTCATAAGACCCTCCGTATTCATCCGTACGCAGATTGGTGAGGGGAGACAAGAATTCAGAGATGAGATACCCGGTGCCACTTAGAACTTCCACAGCATCGAAACCGGCTTCCTTGACACGTCGCGCCGCCTGGGCAAAGCTTTCAACAATTTCCACGATTTCTTCAATCTTTAGCTCACGCGGGGTTTCTTTGGTCATACGGGATGGGACCGGCGAGGGTGCCACCGGTTTTTTCCCACCGGTAAAAAAGGAAAAATTATAGCGGCCGGCATGATTCAATTGTACAGCGCTCCGGGCGCCATTCTCCTTGATAGTATCAGCCAGTTGCTTGAGCCCGGGGATGAATTCATCCTTGTGAGCCCCGATGTTCATTGTAGAACCTGAAAGTTCGTCCACGGTCGCATAGCCGACACTGATCATACCCACACCGCCGCGAGCCCTCTCGGCATAAAATTCCACGAGTTTTTCCGTAACCAAATAATCTTCTGCCATGTTCATGTGCATGGCCGGCAGATAGATCCGGTTTTTGATCTCCAGCCCACCGATGGTAATCGGATTGAATAAGGGGTCCTTCATTCCGTTCCTCCTTCATTAAATATTGTTTAGCGGATTTATGTATGGATATGGACTGATTTGTCAAGTACCATGAGCCCTAAGCAATAAGCAATAAGCTGTAAGCTGTAAGCGTGGATGGGATTTTAGACTATTAGACTGTTAGGCTATTAGCAGCTAACAGTCTAATAGCCTAATAGTCTTCAGCCTGTGCTTCTTGCTTCCCATCTCTACTTAAATAGTGTAGACTCCTTTACCATGCTACGTGTATTTCAAAACGACCTGTATCTCCCGGAAGACTTCATCACAACCCTGGAACTGGTTCCGGGCAAAGACTCCACGGGCCGATCCGTGGACACCGTCATGAGTATTGCCCGAGATTCATTTTCAGACGGAAGGCTTTCAGCCGTATCCATCACAGACAATCCCGGCGGCAACCCTTCCCTGAGCCCGGATGTTGTCGGGCATGAGATTTTTAAGGTCGGCATGGATGTGATTGTTCACTTTACCTGTCGGGATATGAACCGGGTCGGAATGGAAAGCAGGGCTCTCCAGCTATCCATGATGGGCATGAAGAACCTGCTGGCCTTGACCGGGGATTATACGGGCAAAGGGTTTGGGGGACAGGGGGCGCCTGTTTTTGATCTCGATGCCGTAAATCTCCTTATGATGCTGGATCAACTCAGCCATCGCTTTCAAGAGAACGGAGACCCGGACGGTTTCTTTAGCGGATGTGCCGTGTCTCCTTTCAAATACACCGAGGCGGAATGTTTTGCCCAGTATGCCAAACTCTGTCGAAAAATTTCGGCCGGTGCCCGCTTTATCATAACCCAGCTCGGTTATGATGTGCGAAAATTTACTGAATTGATAACGGTATTGAAGCAGTTGGAAATAAACCTGCCTGTCTTTGGATCCATTTATCTTCTGACACCCCGGTCCGCCAGGATCATGAATAAGGGCATGGTACCTGGTGCTGTTGTTACAGACCAACTCCTGGCAAGGATACTGGACGAGTGGAAAAATCCAAAAGACGGACGCGTCAAGGCCATTGAACGTGCCGCCAAACAAGGGGCCATTCTCAAAGGACTCGGATACCAGGGTATGCACCTGGGGGGTATTCACAAAACCTATGATGTGGCAGGGGATATCATGAGCCGCATGCAAACCATCCAGGATCAATGGCAGGATTTTTTACCCGAATTTCATTTTCCGGTCCCTGACGGCTTTTATATTTTTCCAGAAAAACCCTCTGAGAATTCAACCCTGAACGGTTTTGATCATGGGCCGGTATCGAGCCCGGTGGGTGAGAAAATTCATTATGCACTGATGAAATCCATGCATGACCGGTTCTTCAACTTCGAGGCCAAAAATGCCAGTAGCCTGGAAAAAATATGTCAATGGGTCAGACAGAATCCCACAGCTGAAAAACTACTCGGTTTTTTCGAAAATTCAGCTAAAAAAGTTCTATTGAACTGTCAGCACTGCGGAGACTGCGGTATACAGCACCTGGCCTTTTTGTGCCCTGAATCCCAGTGCCCCAAACACACCCGCAATGGGGCCTGCGGAGGCAGCCGGGATGGCATGTGTGAAGTGAATCCGGATAAAAACTGCATCTGGGTGCGAACCTACCGGCGTATGACTCACAGCGGGTCCTGCCAGGAACTGCTATCCGGGTGCATACCACCCAGAATGTGGGAACTCAACCACACGTCAAGTTGGTTAAATTACCATCTCAGGTTAGATCACCAGAGCGTTTCCACGGGCCTGGAAAAGTATTGCAGCCTGGACACATGCCAGATGTCGTTTTGTGAACATTATGGTAAAGTGCCAAGCCCTAAGTGACAAGGATCAAGACATGGATGCCCTGTTTCATTCACGCATACTATATTGAGATAGCTTATAGTTAGTGTCCGTCCATAAATAGGGATTTTCGCGTTCTGACAAGACGGGCGTCAGATTTAACCCGGAGTAATAGCGTTCTATTTTGAGGAGTTAAATCATGGCGCCCAACACTGGCAGGGCGTGAAAAGACCATTTATGGATGGACACTAGTTATCAGGGAGCTGCGTTGCGCACCTTGATGATCTCAACGGGTATTTTCGGCACATCGCGAAATCTCCCCTGAGATCCGGTCTCTACCTTGGCAATGGCATCCACCACATCCATACCCTTGATAACTTTCCCAAAAACGGCATACCCCCACCCGGAAGTCGTCTGGCTCTTGTAGTTCAGAAAAGCATTGTCCACCATGTTAATGAAGAATTGAGAGGATGCGCTGTGCGGCGCCTGGGTTCGTGCCATGGCAATGGTACCACGGTCATTTTTCAGACCATTGTCCGCCTCATTTTTTACAGGTGGCTTATTCGGTTTTTTCTGCATGTCCCCTGTAAAACCACCCCCCTGGATCATGAACCCGGGGATAACCCGATGAAAAATGGTATGGCTGTAAAAATCGGCATCCATGTATGCCAAAAAGTTCTTTACCGTCAGGGGAGCTTTATCCCGGTACAACTCCAGGACGATCTCTCCTTGGGATGTTTCCATGACCACCTGCGGATTAGAAATCGCATCCTCCTGCCCCACAGACGTCCCCGCCATGATTGCGAGTATCAAAACAGCAAATAGAATCTGTTTCATGCTATCACTCCTTTCATCATAAATTCGTGTAATATTTTTATCAAAGACGATGTTGCCACTCTATTGTGTTATTAACACGCAATATTTGTGCCCTGAACATTTCCCGGTGTCAACCGATTTCTTGACTTCCACCTCGCGAGTGGTCTATAGGGGTTGTCAGAAAAACGTTCCGATTGAGGACCGTTTTTCTGCTACAAACCCTTATGCTGCGATCCTATTTTCGGAACATTATTATGACAAGCGGTATAACGTATCCATTTTATCGGCCGGCAAGCATTTTTGCCGTGGCACAAAAAAACCAACGTGGAGGAAACCCTCATGAAACCCAT
>JASJGV010000380.1:0-3964 GCA_033791325.1 Desulfobacterales bacterium
CGGCATCACCCCGGACCTGTCCTGCTTCGGCAAGATTATCGGTGGCGGTCTGCCGGTGGGCGCATATGGCGGCCGGCGCGCAATTATGGAGCACATCGCTCCTCAGGGACCAGTCTACCAGGCCGGTACCCTGTCCGGCAATCCTTTGGCCATGGCCGCGGGTATTGCAACCTTGCAACAATTGAAAACACCGGGTTTCTATGAAAGCCTGGATGCGCAGGCAGAAAGGCTGATCACCGGGTTGAAATCACTGGCCCAACAGGCCAAGATACCCGTTGCCTGCGCCAGGGTGGGTGCCATGCTGGGCATGTTTTTTACCGATCAGCCGGTGAATAGCTTTGTTGACGCCAAAACATCCAATCTTGAACGATTCTCCTCATACTACCAAGGGATGCTGGAGAATGGCATTTATCTGGCGCCGTCGCAATTTGAAGCGTTTTTTATGTCGGCTGCCCACGATGATGAAGCCATCCAACAAACCCTGTCTGCTGCTGAAACGGTGTTTGCCCAACTGTAGATAAAGAACAGCCCAATAAAAACCCCTTGCCGGTGCGCTGACCGGCAAGGGGTTTTTCCAGCTAAGCGGATGTCAGACCCGAGTCAAAAGACTAAGTTCAAACCGATCCATGGTTTCGTATAGACAGGCCGCTCGTTTTCCGATCCGAAGGTGGATTCCCTCTGGACATATTCGAAAATGCATTCAACATCGATGGTCAATGATGATTGGGTGGAGATGGGCAGGCAGACGCCGCGATTTTCATCGCCTTTTAACGGGGCGGGTGGGTTCGTATTGAGCAGCGCGTTGCCGGTGCCGGCGGTTTTGAATAAATCATAACTGGGACCGGTGCAGCCAGAGAATAAGATCGCCATGGCTGATAATATCAAGAAAACTGTCTTTTTCATTTTTCGAGCCTTCTTTTTATCTATGGCAGCTTGATTTCAGTTTCTCCTGTGCCCTTTTGTATTGCCAGTTAGTGATAAACTGTCTTTTTTTGTGCAAATCACCCCGAGTGTCAATTCAAGAAATAATTCGTGGGATTGACGGCCAATCCGTTTAAACGGACTTCGTAGTGAAGATGCGGGCCGGTACTTCGGCCCGTATTGCCTACCAAGGCGATGGTCTCGCCCCGTTTAACCCGGCCGCCTTTTTTCTTGAGTATCTTCTGGATATGACCGAATCGGGTCACCATTCCGAATCCGTGTTCAATGGTCACCATTTTGCCCATCAGTCCTTTGCTGCCGGCAAAGGTTACAATGCCGTCCGCCGGTGAAATGATCGGCGTGCCTGCACGCGTCGCAATGTCAAGGCCGCGATGAAATTGTCGGCGGCCGGTAAAGGGTGACTGCCGGTATCCGAAACGCGATGATATCCAGCCTTTTACCGGGCGGATGGAGGGGGTGGCAGCCAACAAGTTCCGTTTTCCTTTCAACTGGCTGACGACCGATGCAAGTGAGTTGTGCCGGTCATGCGTGGCCTGATCGATTTCATTGATTTCAGCGTGCATGTCTCGAACAAGTTCCTGGTAATCCTGTTCCATCATGGTTGCTGGGTCCAGGTCATCGGGATCAGAACCGCCCACACCAAACATGCTTGACCCATCATTGCTCGTTTCGAGATTGGCCATGATCCGTATTTTTTGTTCGAAGTTGTGCAGGTCGGTCAACTTTGTATTTAAACCATTAAGTTTATTTGAAAAAGCAACAATTTGATTCTGTTGCTGAACGACCAGTTCTGCTTGCGTCCTCAGGTTTGAACGAAGGCGATGGGCATCCTTCGCTTCGGTTTTCAAACGAAGATAGTCTGAAACCCCCAAGTATAGCGCGATTGCTGCAGCCATAAATAACAGGGCGGTCATCGGAAGAAGCATTCTGGGAACGGTTGTCTGTCGGACAGGGGTGCCCGTAGCATCAAAAATCAATAGGGTCAGTTTTTTCTTCATTGCCATCATCACGGATCATGTCTGAAAATGCATTAATTATGAATTGTTGCGCTATTAACTGGAAGCAAATCAATTGTACAATGCCCCTCGAAACGCCCTTTCCGTTCGCTGGTAATGTGCCCAATTCGGGTTTTAATCTGTTTTTTGGGGCAGTGGGCGTCACTGCTGTAGTAGGTCATGTTCAGAACACTGCCGGCCTTAAGTTTGGGAAGAACGGCAGAATTTTCCTTGACCACAACGAACATGGGGCTGGTTTCGCTTCGCCATATCTTGAATTGATAGAGCGGATGCGGTTCGTCTACAGCGAACTCCACGCTGTAAAACCCCCCGGGCTTCAATGATTTCTTAAACTTTCTGACGGTGCTGGTGCTCATTTTTAAGGCAGTCATGACAATTCCTCCCAGATACTATAGTCTGCTCAGGGCCAATTTCTGAATGTTTGAAAAGCAATTATGATGCCATGATGATTTTTTTGCGCCTGGACCACATGTCAGGCGCAACCTAGATATCGGCAGTTTTTGGAAGGTCTTGAATTGGTATACAAAAAGGTAAGCTCAGGCAAGGTCCCGGATGTCATACCGGGTGATCAGTCGTGACAGGTAGGTTCGCTGGATCTCCATGATCTTGGCGGCTTTGCTTCTGTTGCCACCGGTATGTTTCAGGTTGAGCAGGATAAAATCCTTTTTGAACTCATTGAGGGCTTCGTCGAGGGTGAGCCCAACCTTCAGGCCGGCGAATTTTGGCAGGGACGCGGTGATGGGTAGATCTTCCGGCAGGATTGTCTTTCCGTCTCCCATAACCACCGCGCGTTCAATGGCGTTCCTCAACTCGCGAATATTACCGGGCCAATTGTAGTGGGACATCTTGTCCATGGCCGCTTCAGAGATGGTCAGGCCCGAAAGGCCGGTCTCCTTTTTAAACACTTCAAGAAAATTTTCGACCAGAAAAGGGACGTCTTCGAGGCGATCTCTCAGTGGCGGCACATTGAGTTGAACCACGTTCAGCCGGTAAAACAGATCCTCGCGAAATTTTCCCTCCTCCACCTCTTTCTTCAGGTTTTTATTGGTGGCAGACAGCACCCGAACATCCACAGTTATGGGTGTGTTGCCACCGACTCTGTAAAAAACGCCTTCCTGGAGCACACGCAGCAGTTTGGCCTGTATGCCCGGGGCCATTTCCCCGATTTCGTCAAGAAAAAGGGTCCCTTCATGGGCGGTCTCAAATTTTCCAAGTTTGCGGCCTGCCGCCCCGGTAAAAGAACCTTTTTCATGGCCGAAAAGTTCCGATTCCAAAAGCGATTCAGGTAAGGCCGCACAGTTTAGCACCACCAACGGCTTGTCTTTGCGAGGGCTCTCGCGGTGGATCAGGCGCGCCAGAAGTTCTTTGCCCGTGCCGCTGTCACCCTGAATCAGGGCGGTGGTCTTGGTGCGGGAGAGTTTTTTGGCATCTTCAAGCACTTTCTTCAAGATAATGCTTTTGCCGATGATCTGGTGCTTCTCACCCAGTTCCTTCTTCAGGTCCAAATTTTCCCGGCGAACTTGGTCAAGGTTGCGGGCACTGCCGATGGCCAGGGCGGCAAGACGGGAAAACTCTTCGAGCACGTCCATGTCCGCCTGGGTAAACTGGGTATGGTCCCTTTTGTTGATGACCTGGATTACACCGATGGTACTGCTGTTGATGGTTAAGGGAACGCAGGCCATGGAGCGGGTTTCATAATCGATGCTGTCGCTGATTTCGCGCATCCATCGGTTGTCTTGCTGGGCATCGGCAATGAGCAGGGGGAGACCGGTTTTGGCCACGTGGCCGGCGATCCCCTGGCCTATCTTGACCCTGAATTCTTTGACCGCCTCGCCTTTGGCACCGGTGGCCACTTTGAAATAGAGCGTGTCGGTCTTGGGGTCGAGCAAGAGCAGTGAGGCGGCTTCTGCACACACCACGCCGGTGGCCGACTCGATGATCAGTTGGAGGAGTTTGTCCAGGTCCTGTACGGAAGAAACCCAGGATGAAATGGCCTTCAACTGGTC
>JASJGV010000381.1:0-4625 GCA_033791325.1 Desulfobacterales bacterium
AGTTTTGACGCCCATGCACAAAGGAATCGTGGGGGCCCAAAATCTGAACAGCTCACTTCAAAATGCCCTCAATCCAGGAAAAGAGAGCGTCTCCCGGGGCAGCAGTAGTTTCAGGATTCATGACAAGGTCATGCAGATAAAAAACAATTATGACAAATTGGTCTTTAATGGTGATATCGGGCGCATCGAAAAAGTCCATCCCGAAAACCAGACCGTTTTGATTTCCTTTGGCCGGCGCAATATCTTGTACGACTTTTCAGAACTGAATGAAATCGTCCTGGCTTATGCCATCTCGGTACACAAATCCCAGGGTTCGGAATACCAGGCGGTGGTCCTTCCCATTCTCACACAGCATTATATACTCCTTCAGCGAAATTTGATATATACTGCCGTCACAAGAGGAAAAAAGCTTGTGGTTGTCGTCGGAACCAGAAAAGCCCTTCACATGGGGATCAACAACAGCAAAACCAGGAAACGATTTACATATCTGAAACAGCGGCTCATAAATTGAAGAACCTCGCAGCAAGCTACGGGGAATGCGCTCACTATGGCAGTTCAAACATAGTGCTCGAACTTTTATCTTCAAGGTCTTGTTTTGATCATTCGAATTTGGATCATTAGGTATTGTTTAGGATTTCGATATTCGGATTTTAGAAACTACCGCCTTCGACATAGCCAAATGTCTCTGACCTGGCCCGAAAGACCAGGTTTTAAATAACGGAATAGAAGGAGTTTACTTATGGAATTCAGCCTTTCCACCGAACAGGATATCCTGAGAGAGTCCGTGCGCGGCTTTGCTGAAAATGAAATCAAGCCGGTAGCGCAGGCGTTAGACAAAAAAGAAGAATTTTCATACGAAACCATGGCGAAAATGGCAGAACTCGGGCTTTTTGGTATCTTTGTATCGGAGCAATACGGGGGCCAGGGCATGGACTATGTGTCCTATATTATCGCTACGGAAGAGATCGCCCGTGTTGACGGTTCCCATGCTGCCACGGTGGCGGCTGGCAACTCTCTCGGTATCGGCCCTATTTATTATTTTGGAAGCGAAGAGCAGAAAAAAAAATATCTGCCCATGCTATGCAGCGGTAAAGCCCTTTGGGGCTTTGGACTGACAGAACCCAATGCAGGCTCCGATGCCAGCAACAGCAAAACCCACGCGGTTCTTGACGGCGACGAATGGGTCATCAATGGCAGTAAGATTTTTATTACCAACGGATCTACAGACATTACCGCAGGCATCACCGTTCTGTGTAAAACAGGCACCCGTGATGATGGGAAGCCGGAACTCTCCTGTATTCTTGTGGAAACCGGAACACCGGGCTATACTACCCGGGAAATGCACGACAAGATGATGTGGCGGGCATCCAACACGAGCGAACTCTATTTCAAAGACTGCCGGGTTCCTAAGGGAAACCTGCTGGGTACCCGGGGGCATGGCTTCCACCAGATGATGCAGACCCTGGATGGGGGAAGGCTTTCCATTGGTGCCATGGGGCTTGGCGGAGCACAGGGGTGTTTTGACATGTCATTGAAATACAGCAATGAAAGAGAGCAGTTCAACAGACCCATCGCCACGTTTCAAGTCAATGCATTCAAGCTGGCGGATATGGCGGTTGAGATTGAGTGCGCACGTCTTTTACTGTACAAGGCATGCTGGCTGCGCGACAACGACATGCCGTTTTCAAAAGAGGCTGCCATGGCAAAACTCTACTGTTCTGAGGTCATGTACCGCTGTGCCAATCACGCGGTTCAGCTTCATGGCGGCTACGGTTTGATGAAAGAGTATGATGTTGAGAGATTTTATCGAGACCAGAAGCTGCTGGATATCGGAGAAGGAACATCGGAAGTACAACGCATCGTCATTTCGCGGTATATCGGGGCGAAGTGTCTATAATTAGCGATAAGCCTTAAGCCATAAGCTGTAAGCGGCTTAAAGCTTATGGCTTATCGCTTATAGCTTCACATTAACACGCTACCAGACAGGAGAAAAATCATGTCAGAACAAAATCAGAAACCACCCATCAATGTCGACTATTTTGAAGACCTCACAGGGGACATTGCCAAAACGTCTGTCGATCCGGTAGAAAGCGTTGGTGAACGAATCCGTGTCTTGAGACAGGAAAAAGGACTGTCCCTCGAAGAACTGTCCAGACTGACAGGTTTCGAAATTGCATTTCTCGAAGACCTCGAAAACAACAATGTTCAACCACAACTGGGGACTTCCATCAAGCTGTCCCGGGCGCTGGACAGCGCTTTTGGCCGCATTGTTTCGGGGGTTGGGAACAAGCTCTATTCCATTACGCGAAAAAATGAGGAGATAGCGGTTTCCAGATCAACGTCCAAAAAGGGGAAAAAAGAAATTTACTCCTACATGAGTCTCGCACCGGATGTCAAAGGTCGGAATATGGAAGCACTCATCGTCAAGCTGAAAGAAAACCCGGACGAAGAGGTTTCCATCCACGAAGGCGAAGAGTTCATTTATGTACTGGAGGGGATTGTATCACTTAAAATCGGCGCCGATGCATTTGAACTGGAACCCGGAGACAGTGCGTATTACCTTTCCACCACACCGCATCTCATTGCAGCCAAATCAGGCGAAGCAAAAATTATTGCGGTGTTGTACGGCCGATAAAACGACTACCATATGCCTTACAGGCGTCATTAGCCTTGCAGGCGATATTTGCGCTCCGCGCGTCATTAGCCCTGCGGGCGTAATTTATTGTTGCTGATGGCTCATAGCTTAAGGTTTGCGTAACACTTAAAACATAAAACCTAAAACGATCTATAATGCCACGAAGTTAATGACCATCCATTACACGTCATCAATGGCTTCCAAGCGATTTTTTCGATGGAACTTTCCTAAGACAGGGTTTCAAAATGACTCGCCAGTGATCGGATATGCCGTTGGTCCGTGCCGCAGCAACCGCCCAGGATTTTCATCCTGAATTCCGTGTGCAGACTCGCCACATCACGGCCAAACGTTTCGGGTGCCTCTTCCACAAGGTCCTTACTGCTGTCCAGTTCTTCGGGTTCCAGTGCAGCCGTGTTGGCGAGCAGACCGATTACCCGTTTTCTGACCAGCGATGAAACATGAGCTTTATGCATCATCGCTGACCTGAAAATGGATGCATGCGTACAATTGCACATATATGCAAGCGGTTTCGGGTCAACCTTTGCATCGATGGCAGCTACAGCATCTTTCAGAGGGGTACCATCCAGCAGGGTGCCCCCCGGACGAAACACAAAGCTGATAATATACGGTTTACCTGTAGCGGCCTGGGCAAACGCAAGCCCGATGGCCTCACTCAGCGCAGGCAGGGTTGAGGCCAAAAGGAAGTCCACGCCGGTTTCTGACAGTTTCCGTGCCTGCCAGGAATGAAACACCCGGGCATCATCTTCAGAAAGTCTCTCAGCCGGTTTATAGGCATCGCCGCGACAACTCATCAGCCCGCAAATAGCAACTTTGTCCCCATAGGCACCATATGCCCTGCGCAGGTCATCCAGAAATCGATAATTATCTTCGTTGACAGCCCTTGCTTCAAAGCCGGCAGCTTTGACTCGCTCCCTGCTGGCGCGCCAGGTCGGGGTTGAAAGAAGCAGGGGCAAATCAGAGGCCAATCCGACGTCCAGGTACTGCCTATAAATGTTCTCCAACACCAATCGTTTTTCGTCGTCATAGATAAATGCCGAGTTGACTACATAGGGGTCGAGCTCCCATTCAGTGTCCCGCCGTAGACGCTCTATGACAGCGCCTTCTCCAATGATGATGTCAGATTGATCGAAAAATCGTAAAAATGATACAGGCGTCATGTCATTACCTCAATAAATTTGTTGGACAAATTTATAAAGTGCGACAGTGTCGCTTTTCATTTTATTCCGTTTTTCATAATAATGTTACGAAAAAAGGATCGCGGCATAAGGGTTTGTAGCAGAAAAAAGGTCCTCAATAAGAACGTTTTTCTGACAACCCCTATAATGCACCGGTTTTTTGTTGATGATTTTGTTTTCAAAAAACCTTTCTCCAATTATCAGCCTTGCCCGGGAACGATAATACGCGAAGATTCTTCCTGCTGGGCTTTTTGGGCCAATTCAACGATTCTTTCAACTTCCTTTTTGACAATGTCCGGGAACAGCTTGACGGCTTCCGGCAATGTCGCCGCCTCGATCATGCAGCTTACCGGTAAGGGGCCGTTAGGGGACATCAGCTGTGTTTGGGCCATAAAAATCGGTTCACGGCTTTCATCTTTGGATCCATCTTCTTTCACCGGTGTCAATCTTCGGACAGCGCCGGTTTTCAGGTCCGTAAACGATTCTTCCTTGTACAGATTGTTTTCATCCAATTTCAGATCAATATCCATGATACACTCCTTGCTAAGGGGTTGTCGATTCCTGTTAAAAAAGAATGTGAAAGATATCTTTTTCACGGTAAATAGCAAGTCTTAAATTTTTGATCATCTCCAAAAGAGTTGATCAAAAAGAAGGGGCCCAGGGATCGAGTGATATGATTTGCAATTACAAAAAGTTAAAAGTCTTTATATTGTTTATAGATCAATCTGTCAGTTGGAAACCCAAACCATTATATCTGCTGACGTGGGTTATACCGCTTGTCATAATAATGTTCC
>JASJGV010000382.1:0-3551 GCA_033791325.1 Desulfobacterales bacterium
AGAAACTTTGGTAGGGTCAGGGGCTCTTCATGATTGTGATAGTATACTTTTCCGGTCAAACCGAGTGGTTCAGGGAAATAATAGTCTTCCTCACCACTGAACAATGGGGCGTATTTGTATTTCCCATCCTCCCAGTAAATGGCCTCATCAGCACAGTCTTCCAGATATGTGAGGAATGACCACATGGCCACCGGCTCATCACATTCCACCACGCCATAGTCTTTTATCCCGATGTAATCGACTTCATCCAGCTCCTCGGCGGCATCTCTGGCAAGGATATTCACCAGACCGGCATCGCAGCCTGCCAGGATATTGGCTGTCAGACCCGCTTTTTTAAAATCATCGGCATATTCCAATTGTTCCACCAGATATTCCTGGTCACCTCTTTTGGTAAAAAAATCATTGGATGCCATATCAAGGTAATGGACACCGACTTCCAGGGCCGCCTCCATAATTTGACGGTTGAATGTCATTAGGGTTGCATTGATCACCAGATCATAGCTGCCGGTTTTAAGTAGATTGACAATATCGCTTTTGTCGGCGGCATTCACCCTGCCCGTCTTTATCTTTTCAGAACCCACATATTGAGCCACCTCATTGGCACGCTCCATATCGATATCGGCAAGCATGATTTCCCCGATATCATCTGCCTTTGATAACACACCACAGATAACGTTTCCCTGGGCACCCGCACCAATAATAATAACCTTCTTCATGATTACTCCTTTCAGATAATTTTGATTGACCTTAGGACGAAAAGTTGCGCAAGTCAATATATTACTTACTGATATCACAAATTTTATATTAATTATTGACGAAGTTAAATAAATTATATAAGCATATGGAAAATTTTAACTATTAAATCCTGAAAAAAAGGAGTGGTTCAATGAGAGAACGTCTCGACAGAACCGATCTAAAGATCATCGGATTGCTTCAAAAAGATGGTCGTATGCCAAGTTCGGAAATTGCCAAAAAAACAGGTGTTTCCGAAGCCACAGTTCGTTACCGGTTAAAAAAATTGATCGATGGTGAATTTATCCAGATCGTCGCTGCAGGTAATCCTATCAAACTGGGTTTCGGTATTGCAGCCAATATAGGCCTTTATATCGACAGTCTGCGGATTGACGATGTTATTGAGGCGCTGGAAAAGTTGGAACGTTTGTCGTATATTGCCCAGATGACCAGTGATCCGACCATCGAACTGGAAACGTTTGTGGAGTCCATCGATGAGCTTCATCAACTGCTTTCCAAAATTGAAAATATCAAGGGGATTAAGCGTATTGAAACCACCTTTATCCGCCGGATTATCAGAGAACGCTACGACTGGGGCACACCAGCCCGTATTGCCGTGTTCGAAGAGAGCGCAAACAGAGCCAATAACAGCAAGGGAACCTAAGCCATGGCTAATGCAAGAATGACCTTTCTAAATCAATTGGAAATTGACTTGATTCACACCCAGAGCATTCGGGCACTGCAAGAGATAGGTATCAAAGTACACAGTTCATATGTGCTAGAAATGATGGCTAAAAATGGCGCACGGGTCGATAATGCCTCCATGGTGGCAAAAATACCCGAAAGAATGATCACAGAAGCACTTGCATCGGCACCAAAGTCTTTTAAACTGTGTGCCCGTGATCCGGAATATGACCTGTTGCTACCGGCGCATCCATACCCATACGCAACAACCAGCGGTCTGGCTGTGTTTGTTACCGATTTTCAAACCGGGGAATACCGGCGCTCTACCCGTAACGATATTGCAGCATTTTCGAGACTGTGTGATGGTTTGTGCCCCGATTTTCTGTGGACGGCCATGACGGCCTCGGATGTACCCGAAAAAGCCCACGGACCCCATGAAATATGGGAAACCTTAAAAAATACGCGAAAACATGTTCAGGGTGTAACCGTTCAGAGTGCTGACGATGCAAACATCCAGATTGAGTTGGCCGCCCTGATCGCTGGTGGGCGAGAAGCTCTCAAAAAACGCCCTTTGATTTCAGTGATATCCTGCCCCATTGCTCCCCTATCTTTTGAAACAGGCGCCATAGAAGCCCAGGTTGAATTCGCCAGAGCCGGTATTCCCATCTGCTCCATGTCCATGTCCCTGGGGGGCTTGTCCGCACCGGTGACGGTGGCCGGAATGATGCTGAATGCCAACGCTGAAAACCTGGCCAGTCTGGTGATCACCCAGACCGCAGCGCCTGGTGCACCCCACATCTATACATCTGAATCCGCCCCAATGGACATGCTGTCCGGGAACATCAACTACGGTGCTCCCGAAAAGGCCCTGATCAGTTTCGGATTGGGTCAGATGGCAAAAAGTTATGATCTTCCCTGCCTGGTTTCAGATACCGGGTTCGGAGACAACGTCAAGGGCGGTTTAGAAGACATTCAATTTACAGCCAATCAATTTATCGGTCTGACATCCTATACAGACATCATCACTGGTATGGGGTGTGTGGATGACGCCAAAGGGATTTCCTTTGAGCAGCTCCTTATCGATTCCTATATGTGGGATATCTTACGGGATTTTATGAAAGAGATAGAAAGTACCGAAGACAAGATGGGTTTTGACACGATTAAAAATGTCGGTCACGGGGGTGACTTTTTGAGCAGTGATCACACACTTAAATATTTAAGAAGCGATTTAACCCAATGGGACCCAGCTAAGCTGGATCTCCTGGCCCTGGGAAAAGCCGAGATGCCCCTCAAGGCAAATCTAATTGCAAAACAAATCCTGGCAGATCATAAGGTGCCTGCCCTGGACCAAGCTGTTCTTCGGGAAGGTGATAGGATCATTAAGGCCTATGAAAAAGAGGTTTCCGGCCAATAGAGTTGTTCCGGTTTGTTGTTTCTGTGGAGGCTATATCCGCTGATAAAAGATGATTTTTATCATGCACGAAGTACCGTAAAGGATAAAGCACGAAAACAGGAAAACACGAAAATGATAGACAAATTTTTCATGCTTTTCCATGTAAACTTAGCAAGGAGAACTGCTCATGCAGAAAACCATTTTAACGCGTATGGGTGATGGTGAGAGGTTGAAGATGTCGCCATCGGAAATAAAAGCAGAACTGCAGGACGGGTCGCAGACTGCGGCCTCAATGGCCCGCATCCCGGAATTGACAGAAGCGGAACTCGAGCAGTTATACGACATTATAGCCGAACCGGGTAGAATTGTCAGTGTACCCCACGGGCACGAATTGATCGTTACCGATGACGGCATTGCCGAATGTTTCGGCGGGTCCGAAGCCGACGGGGGCAGCGGCGTTCACATCAGCCGGCAGAGCTCCGTTTTGTCTTATGAAAGGGGCCTGGCAGCAGATACGGCTTCTTTGGGTCACAGTGATTACAGTTTCAAACCGGTAAAGGCAATTCTCGAGGCCGAACTGCAGTCTTATCAGACCATTTCGATGCTGACCACGGTGCCGCTATTCTATGGATCTCAGCCCAACATGGGTCTTTACTTCCAACCCGACGGACCGTTCCCGAACCCGGCAGACCTGCTGCCGATGGGTAAGATCAAAGAAGCCCAGGAGGCACAGGAGCAAGCT
>JASJGV010000383.1:0-5794 GCA_033791325.1 Desulfobacterales bacterium
TAATGACGCGAAGCAAATGACTTTATTAACTTCACGAAACCTTAGTTGGCGAAGCCATCAGCTTCGTTTTCCTGCTTTCGGTTCAATGCTTTCTGGCGAACGGTTGTCATAATGCGGTAGGTCAAAATATATGCACCGATGGCCGGCAGGATACCCAGAATAGCACCTCCCACGATCATTGCGATGGTTACATCCAGACCCAGGGTCATTAACGCTGTTATGGACTCGAATTTAACATCAAAAGGTATGGGTTTGTTCAAAATGAGCGTGCCTAACTTAAAGCTGCTGATGTAGAAAAAAGGAATGGTGATGGGATTGGCAAACCAGACACCGATAGCTGCGGCAGGCTTGCTGCCCCTTAGAATAAACGCCAGTGCTATGGCGATAACCGTATGGAAGGGAATCGTTGGTGTAACACCTACAAAAACACCGATGGTCATTCCCATGGCTATGTACCGGGGATCGCCTTGAAGTTCTTTAAATCGGACAAATAGTGCTTTCAGCCGGTCCTTGAGAGATGTTGTTGCCTCTGCCATATACCCATTCCGATAATAAAATCGCAGGGATGATCCCTGTTCAGGCCTCCCAATTATCACGAATGCATGCGGGCAGCAAACGAAATCGGCCCGGCTTGACTTTTACTTCATTAATCATTAGGGTGCATGTTATTGCTGATTACTATGTTCTATTTCAGCTAGCAAAGAGGAAACGCTGCAAGCCACTATCATCCAGTGGCTTCTTGCCTGCCGGTAATTGCATACAGCTTACGAGGGTTCAAGGCCATACTTAAGGAGGTTTCAATGACACGAGGAAAGCATAAAACGGTTACATTTGATGCCATGGTCAAATTTTTCATCCATCAGTATGATATCCCAACAAAAAAGGATATTGAAAAACTTCACACCCGCCTGGATCGTATAGAAAAACTGATTCGAAGCACCCGGACAAAAGCCACGCGACGGGGTTCTGGTAAGACAGGCGCTGCCATAGGAAAAAAAGGCAAGGATGCGCTCACAGCATCCGATGTTGTTTATGGCATCATCAAACGATCCAAAAAGGGATTGAAAATATCGGACATCAAACTAAAAACTGAATTTGAGGATAAAAAATTGCGAAATATTCTCTTTCGACTGTACAGCCTGGGGCGGATCAAAAGACTTAGCCGGGGGGTATACACGGCTGCCTGACCCAGATATCTAAAAAATCACAGCCCTCGAGGGCTGTCGCAACGATCGACCAGGGGATGCCACCATGCCGGACATAGAACAATATCAACAGTCGGAATTTCAAGAGAACTGCCTGAAACTGGGTTACCGGATCAAGATGATAACGGAACTGGGAATGATCAATTCTGTTTTGATCGACATGGAGCATATGCCCACAGGTGCCAGGCACATTCATATAGGGAATGATGACAGGGAAAACACCTTCAGTGTTGCATTCAAAACAGTTCCAACGGATTCGACAGGGGTCGCGCATATTCTTGAACACACCGTACTCTGCGGTTCCCGGAAATATCCTGTTCGCGATCCTTTTTTCTCCATGCTGAAGCGAAGCCTGAATACGTTTATGAACGCATTCACTGCTTCGGATTGGACCATGTATCCATTTTGCACCCAGAACAGAAAAGATTTCTACAATTTGATGGATGTCTATCTCGATGCATCGTTTTACCCCAACATCGACAGGCTCAGCTTCCGGCAGGAGGGGCACCGACTCGAAATCGAAAGTATTGCTGAGAAAGACTGGCAGTTGGTTTACAAAGGTGTTGTCTATAATGAAATGAAAGGTGCCATGTCATCACCGGATCAGGTCATGGTAAGATCCATGCTCAACGCCATGTATCCGGAGACGACGTACAGTCATAACTCGGGTGGAGATCCTGCGGTGATTCCAACGCTTACACACGAGCAGTTGAAACGATTTCATCAGAGACACTATCACCCCAGTAATTCATTTTTTTATACCTATGGTGACTTGCCGCTGTCGGAGCATATCCAGTTTATTTATGACAAGGTGTTGAAGCAGCATGACCGGGCAGATCCGAACACGGAGGTTATACCACAACCTCGATGGAAAGAACCCAAATGTGCCGGGTATGGGTACCCCCTGGATTCCGCCACGGACGCATCGAGGAAATCTCAGGTTTGTGTCACCTGGCTGATTTCTGACATTCAGGATGCTTTTCAAACACTGACCTTCAAATTGCTGGAGCAGATCTTGCTCGGCAATTCAGCCTCACCCTTGAGAAAAGCCCTGATGGACTCGACCCTGGGAACAGCTCTTTCAGATGGTACCGGGTTTGATGCAGACAATCGGGATACCCTGTTCGCATGCGGCCTAAAGGATGTGGCTGAATCCGATGCTGAAAAGATAGAGGACATTGTGTTGGAAGTGCTAAAGAAACTGGTGGAGGAGGGAATCGACAGCCATCTTATCGACGCTGCTATCCATCAGGTAGAATTTCATCGTAAAGAGATCACCAATGCCCCCTATCCATATGGTATCAAGCTGCTTCTGTCTTTTGTCGGCAACTGGCTTCACGGCGGCAGTTCCGAAAGTGTTTTGAAATTCGACAAAGACCTCGAGAAGATTCGTAAAGAAGTCACTGACAACGGATTTTTTGAAAAGCAGATAAAACACTATCTATTGGACAACCCTCACAGGGCGCTGATTGTTCTGTCTCCTGATTCTGACATGGAAGCAAAGGAAACTGAACGGGTTCTTTCGGAACTCCATGGGGTCAAAAATTCCCTGGATAAAGAGGCTTTGGTGCATATTCGTGAAGATGCCGAAGCTCTTGTCGTTTTGCAGGAGACAACCGAGGATATCTCTGTTCTGCCCACGCTGGAACTGGAAGATATTCCGGCCGACATACATATCACCCAGGCCTCCAGGTGTCCTGAGACAACCACTGCCATCTGCTACAAGCAGCCTACTTCGGGCATCTTTTATACTACCACCGCTATGGGAATCGGAAGCGTCGATGCCGCCCAACTGCCCCTGCTTCCTTTTTTCTGCTATGCCTTGCCAAAGTTGGGTACGAAAAAACGTGATTTTACGGAGATCGTACAACGCATCGATGCCTATACCGGCGGTATCAGCCTGGCTTCGAACCCGCGGACACGCTTTGACGATGCCGGCATGTGCATACCGTTCGTCACCATCAACGGGAAATGTCTGAATCGGAACCTGGACAGGATGTTTGAGCTTATCCAGGAGATTCTGTTCGAGGTTTCATTCTCGGATAGTGTTCGCCTGAAAAGCCTGTTACTGGAATACCGGGCCGGTCTGGAATCGATGATCCTGCACAGCGGTCACCGATATGCCATATCTCTGGCGTCCAGAAACTTTTCAACCGCAGCGCACATCGGTGAAATCTGGAGCGGTATTCACCAACTCAAATATATGAAAGAGATAACGGAAAAACTCGATCTCAAAGACCTGGAGATAATTGCCGACAACATGGTGGATATCCGGAAGCGATTGATTGCCCGGGAGAATTTCAAGACGGCTCTGGTCGGGGAAGCTAAATCTCTTGAACAGAGTATCCCGATTCTTGCCGACCGGGCCCTCACACCCGAGCTCGGGGATGATTCTGAAAAATTACCCCGTTTTGAGTCACCACCCATAAAGGTGCCGGACGAAATGCCACGGGAGGGGTGGGGTACATCCACATCTGTTTCCTTTGTTGCCAAGACGCTTAAAACCGTTCGAATGGGTCATGAAGACGCACCCAGGCTTTCCGTTATCAGTAAAATACTTCGATCGCTTTTTCTACACAGGGAAATTCGCGAGAAAGGCGGGGCCTACGGTGGCTCTGCGCTTTATAACATGGAAAACGGTCTTTTCAGCTTTGCCTCCTACAGGGATCCCCATATTCTGGAAACCTTGAATGTATATGAACGGGCCTCTGAATTCATTTCATCCGGCAAATACTGTGACGAGGACATCAAGGAAGCCATCCTGCAGGTCTGCTCGGATATCGACAAACCCGATCCTCCCGGTCCCGCAGCCAAGAAATCGTTTTACAGGAAAATTGTCTCCATGAAGGATGAAGAGCGGCGTCGTTTCAAAAAGAGGCTTCTTGAGTTGAAAAAGAAAGATGTCGTGGAAACGGCCCAGCGTTATTTCGGAGCAGAAAGCGGGCCATGTGGGGTGGCGGTGATATCCAGTGATAATCGCCTGAACCAGGCCAACGGGAAGATGCCGGATAGGCCGCTGAGTCTTCATAAAATATAAAATCGTGACACGATTTTATTCCGTCATTCGGATTAGAATTTATTACACGCTGAACCGCAACAGCGAGCGCTAACCCCGTAGCTTGCCGCGAGGTTCTTCAATGTGCGTAATATTAATCCCTTATAGGGTGGAATCAGTGCCGGGCCCTTTGGACCCGGGTATCTCCTCGGTTATCACTTTTTCTGGTGTTGCGTCGCCATCATTTTCGTCATTGTTCTCATCATCATTCTCGTCATCATTCTCATCATCATTCTCATCGTCGTTCTCGTCGTCGCTTTCGTCTTCCTGCTTGGCTTCGACGACCTTTGGAAAGCGGAGACCCGTGCCGAGTTCGAGGACATCGACATTCAAATATTTGGCGGTCGTTTCGGCATAACGACGTGCCAGGTTCATGCCGCCCATTTTTAGATAGACCAGTACGGTTTCTTTGAACTCGTCGTCATCCTGAAGTTCCACAGGTACCGACCGGATCAAGGTATTAAACTGTGTCTGATATTCTTCCGGAACTGTATATTTCATTGCCCATCCCTTGGTCAATTAAGTTAATAAGTATTCTTCTCCCAATTAATTGGGAGAAAGGGTTCCAGTCATTTGTCAGATCAAATCAATCATTTCATCTTTTGTAAATTGTTCCAAAAAAATAAATCATTTTGACTAAATGTAAAGCAAAAATAACATTGCCCATCGATTTTACTTTCGTTTCCATACGGGATCTCGTTTTTCCATCAGGGCGGTGACGCCTTCCTGAAAATCTTCACTACGCAACAAAATGCTCTGATAGCTTACCTCCATATCCAACTGGGTCATGAGATCAACCCCTTCGCCCCGTTTGATGATTTTTTTGGTTGCCCCCACGGCCAGAGGGGCCATTTTTGAAATATCCATTACCAGATTTTCAGCCTCTGTTACCAGGATATTTTCAGGGTAGAGGTGGTTTACGAGCCCCCATTCAAGGGCTTCGGCTGCTGGATAGCGTTTGCCTGTCATGAGGACTTCCATTGCCCGAGCAGCACCGATGGTTCGGTGCAAACGGGATGTGCCACCCAGATCAGCTATGAGACCAAATTGATGTTCCGGCAGTCCCCAGAGGCAATCGTCGCTCATCAGACGGATATCACAGGCAAGGGCCAATTCCAGGGCCATGCCGAAAACAGCACCATGCATGGCACAAATAATTGGAATTTCGATAGATTCAAGTCGATTCAAATATTGCTGATATTTGTAGACAACTGCCCGAATGGGTGCTCCGCCCGCGGCTTGATCACCCAGGAAATGTCCGGCAAGCATGCCGAGTGAATTGAAGTCCACACCAGCCGAAAAAACCTTTCCATTGCCCTTGATGATGATACCCCTTATCTCGGGATCGACAATCAACTCTTCCACTTTTTGGCAGATGTCCCTGAGCATTTCAAACGGCAAGGCATTCCGCTTTTCAGGGCGGTTCAATGTGAGGGTGTAGATAGGGCCGTTTTTTTATCCAAGGAGTTCGTTGTTTTGGATTTAGCCACCAATATATTCCAGTGAATAAAATTCCGATAGCTTAATGCGATAA
>JASJGV010000384.1:0-2668 GCA_033791325.1 Desulfobacterales bacterium
TGAACATAAACCACCCCTGCCAAGCAAACAGCAAAGTCGTGAACAACAATCCCCAACAGGCTTTCAGGCCCGGTCATAAAAGACAAGGTACAAGGATAAATCGTTATATCTTGTTCTTCTTCAACCAAGACGGTTAAATTTATCAGGCTTTCTTCATCATATGATAACGGGGCCATGGGACAGATCCCCTGCGCCATAACCGGGGAACTGTCATCGCCTTTGATATCTCTGATCAACTGAATCGCTTTCTTGGCACTAGTGTAAACATCGCCATTTTTTGAACTTGATTTTGTGGCACGCAAGCTCAAACTCGGGTATTTATCAGAATATTTCAACATCATAGCGATTTGACCGATATACGGGTCTTCGCTGTCGTTGCCCTCGGGGTCCACGACTCCTGGATTTATAGACTCATAAAGATCACATGTTTCGGCAAGCTGATACATTTTGACGGCATCCTGAATATTGCCACGCCGAAATTCCCCGGTGATATCATCTAAAATCATGGGGGCGTTGGAAAATGGGGAAGCAGCGACCAGTCTTTTGTTCTGTGTGGGCGTATATTTGACTCTTGGCAGTGAATCCAGGGCCGTTTTCAACAAGGACGGGGAGATAAAGACCTTTTTCCCCTCTACTGTAGCACCATTTTTTTTAAACAGCGTTACGGCACTGTCCATATCAAATTCTACGCCCACGGTAGCCAATATGTCTATAGCCTTTTCATAAATAGACTCGATGGTTTCTTTGTTTAGTAATTTCATAAATCATCCTATGTTTTATTGACTTTTGATAAGAGTTACCTCACTTTTAGATAAATCTTGAAATTACTCCGGATCTGTTTTTCAATTTCAGGCTGAATGGCTGCAGTCAGGGGTTGCGACAATATCTTTTTAGCCATGGAAATGGCTCGATCTCTTGCAGAAAAGCAGCCACCCTTTATCCAGTCGTCACGGCTTCCCTTGTCACTTACGCCATTTCCCATGAAGTATTCCGTGCGTATATGCGCCAGGGTGTGATCTGAAGCAAGATAGTTTCCACCAGGTCCGACAGCCTGAATAGCGTCGAATGCCAGATGATCCTCATCCGTGTTGATTCCCTCCAACAGCTTGCATCCATGGCCTATGATTTCATCATCAATAATGTACTGTTCATAGGCGATACAAAGCATGGATTCCAGCATTCCAGCGGCATGGTGAATGTAATTGTTACCGCTGATAATCGCCAGACAGGTTGTATAGGCTTTTTCCCATCCTGCCTGGGCGTCCGGAATCTTTGAATCGCTAAGACCGGAACTGCAGTAATTGGGCACATCAATATGTTGGCTGAGCTGGTGTATGGCCGCAGTCATCATACCGCATTCTACACCTCCCCCTTGATATCCCATTGAACGCATATCAGCCATACCCGGCAAACCACCATAGAGCACCCTGGCTCCCGGATGATGTACCTGGACCAGCGTGATCGCAGCAAGCACTTCGGCATGCGTTTGCAGCAGCGTTCCTGCCATGGTCATGGGCGAGGTACTTCCGCTCATGGGAGCGCTGGTGACCGTTGTGGGTATGTCCAGTTCAGCGGCGGTGAGGACATTACGCGTAGACTGTGTGCAAAATTTCATGGGGCTGATGATAATACATGAGCTGACCGAAAATACCGGCTTTTCCTTGAGAATATCGTCACCACCTACAATGTGGGATACCATGCGAAATGTATCACGAAGACTCGAATCAGAATTGCATCCATACATAATGTGCTTCTTCGTGGCCATCATGGCTGAAAAAACAATATTGACGTCGTAGTGTTCAACCGGCAGATCGTGGGGTACACATGGAGATTGAAAAAAGTGGATATTTTCCATTTCCTCAACAATGCGCGCTACATTATGGGTGTCTTTCAGCACGGTTTGACGAGCCTCTCCGGTATCCAGATCTAAAATTCGAATAGCCGTTCCACCGGTACCCGCGTAAACACGATTTTTTCCTACTTCCAGATTATTATCACCATCTCGGCTAAAAAGCGTAAATTCTCCCGGTGCTTTGGCGATCATCTTTTTTACCAATTGTCGTGGAAAATAAATCCTTTTCTTCAGCTCATTTATGGTACAGCCCGCTTCTTTGAGTGGTATCAGTACATCGTATAGATCCTGCTCATATGTCATGCCGCACTCTTCTATCAAGTCAAGTGCCCGTTCATGTATGGTTGATACCTGTGCTTCTGAAAGCGGCTTGTAGATTTCTCCGCTAAGGCCACCTGATCCCATTGTGCCACCTCCGAGATAGAATATTTATTTTTATGGATCTTTATCTATAATTTGAACCGCAATAGCGAGCGCATTCCCCGTAGGTTCTGCCGTTCGGCAGTGCTTCGCATGCTGCGAGATTCTTCAATTCATCCCACGCTGCAAGCAGCGGGGAATTCAAATTATCGCTTCCATGACAATCAAGCAATATTTTATTTGTCTATCCAATACAAAAGATTACGACTATGTTGGATCTGAAAAAATGTCCAAAGCCGGTTACCAGATTTGACAAAAAAGAAGTTCATATCCTATAATTCATCTACATTCACTTGATCAGGGTTTTGATGTAATAATCCAAAAAAGAACAAAATCGGGTCTTTCAAGGCGCAACGGCAATCGGGAAAAGAGATGCTTGGACCAAATTACGGCAAA
>JASJGV010000385.1:0-2962 GCA_033791325.1 Desulfobacterales bacterium
GTTTTACCAGCATTTCAGGGATCTTCACAAAGTGATGGAGATTTTACTGGATACGTTGACGGACGAGATCAATGCTGTTACCGGGCCCTGGTTCAAAGGAATTGGCGATCCCGTTGTTCTGTTTGGTGAATCTCTCCACAGCGTGATCGATCTTTGCTATCACCGGGGTCCCATACTGCGGGCTATCAGCGATGCTGCCACCACCGACAAGCGGCTCGAGAAATCCTGGACGCAGTTCTTCGGCATGTTCAATGATGGGATTAGTGCCCGCATTGAAGCCGATCAGGGCCAGGGCCTGATCCCCAACTTCGCTGCTCGCCCTGTCGCAATCGGGCTCAATCATCTTAATGTCTACACGGTCATTGATGCATTCGGGCGACGCCCGAAGAGCGAGCCGGAACCGGTCCAGGAGGCGTTGGCTTGAATCTGGATTTTCACGCTTTATGGCAGTGAGTGGGTCGGAAAAGTATCCTCAAATTTCGTCCGGACCTGAATCAGGCCGGTTGGAGGATAAAGACATGACAACGCAAAACCAAACGGATAGTTCCATATTGCCTGCGTCTTTATGGACCGCTGGAACCCTGGTACGACAAAACATGGCAGCCCGGAGAATTCGAACTTGTTAAATATGATTGAAGCTTTAACATAAGGAAAAGGATCTTATGAAAACCAAACGAAAGATTACAACCGCACTGTCCATCCTTACGACCATCAGTGTGTTGACCTTAGCGATGTTTCCAATATTGGTCCCAGTAAATTGTAGGATCTGACAGTTTTTGGGAAAGAAAAAAGTATTTGGTATGGAAAAATCTTGACTAATTCAGGCCTGTGAAGGCTCATCATGCAGAGGAGAAAATCCATGGTCGAAAAAAAGAAGAGAAAAAAGAAAGAGCTGACCTACGAAGAGAAAGCCATTGCAATGGCTCGCAGGCACTGGGTGGAGCAGAAACAAAAAGCCATCAGGGAGCGAAAAACATTCCGCGGTCTTCAGATCATTCCAACGGTCAGCTATTATGATGATTCCCACGGACACAAACCAGGAGAAAAAAACTGGACCGGCATGGGATTTGATCTTCATCCCCAGGTTTCCCTGGTATCGGGCGGGCTGGTCATGCTGTTCATCGTCCTGACCCTGATGTTTCAGGAGCAGTCGGCAGTCATTTTCAAGGACCTGCTCGATAGCATCGGCAACACGTTCGGATGGCTTTACATTTTGGCGGCCAACTTTTTTGTCATCGTGATGGTGTTGATCACCTTGAGTGATTACGGCAAGATCCGGCTCGGCGGACCCGACGCCCTGCCCGAGTTCAGCTCCTTAAGCTGGTACGCCATGCTTCTCAGTGCAGGAATGGGCATCGGCCTGATGTTCTGGAGCGTGGCCGAACCAATTATGCATTTTTCAACCCCATCTCCGATGTTCGGCGTGCTGCCCAACACGCCTGAAGCAGCCCAGGCCGCACTCGGGCTTACCTATTTTCACTGGGGCATCCATCCGTGGGGGATCTATGCGCTTGTGGGGCTTTCACTGGCTTTTTTCGCCTACAACCGAGGCCTGCCGCTCACAATCCGATCAGTATTCTACCCCCTGCTGGGCGACCGTATTTACGGTTTCTGGGGCAATATCATTGACATTTTATCTGTGCTGGCCACCCTTTTCGGTCTAGCAACCTCCCTGGGGCTTGGGGTCACGCAGGTCTCTTCGGGGCTCAATTACCTGTTTGGATTTCCAACCTCCACAGGTTTTATGGTGATGCTTATCGGCGGAATTACGTTTCTGGCAGTCATGTCGATTGCCACGGGTCTGGATAAAGGGGTTAAGCTGTTAAGCATTGTGAACATGTGCACGGCAGGCGTCCTGATGCTGTTTCTCCTGCTGATAGGACCGACTGTCTATATATTCAAGGCCTTTACGCAAAATCTTGGCTTCTATATTCAGAACCTGCCTCAGCTAAGCTTCTGGGTAGAGACGTATTCCGGCGCGGAAGGAAGCAACTGGCAGAACCCATGGACTATTTTTTACTGGGGGTGGTGGATATCCTGGTCCCCGTTTGTGGGCATGTTTATCGCCCGGATCTCCAAGGGACGGACGGTCCGAGAATTCATTTTGGGTGTCATGGTCTTTCCGACCCTGCTCTCCTTTCTCTGGATGTCGGTATTCGGCGGATGCGCACTCTGGCTCCAGGCCACTGGGGGAGCAGACATCGCAACTGCTGTGAGCAAGGATGTTTCCACCGCCCTGTTTGTGATGCTGGAAAGCTTTCCCCTTACCAAGATCACTTCATTCATCGGTATTCTTGTGGTCACGATTTTTTTTATCACTTCTTCGGATTCCGGCTCTCTGGTAGTTGACCATCTCACTTCAGGCGGCAAACTTGATTCTCCGGTTCCCCAGCGAATTTTCTGGGGCGTTATCGAGGGCGTCTGCGCCGCAACCCTTCTCATGGGCGGAGGCTTGGTTGCTTTGCAAAGCGCCTCTATTGCAACGGGCCTGCCTTTTACCATTGTACTTCTGATTATGTGTTACAGTCTGTACCGCGGCCTTCAAGAAGAGCATTACCATGCCGAAATTATCGGAAAGATGGAGCCCGAGACTCACAAGATTGAGATTCCCATGGAAAAGATCGGTTCGTAATCTGAGCAGGCCTGCATGGAATGCCTGCTTTTTGTGGTTAAACAATATGGAAGGCTGATCTTTAATTAAAGCTCAGATAATGATCCAATTCGATGATATCTCCGTTATCTATAAAAGCCCTGATTCGGATGGAAAAAGTACCCCACTCGTTATTAGATGATTTAATGGGGGACGTTCGTTCTTAACGTACCGAGCATCATCACCCTTGCAATAATGGATAGCGGATATAAAGTATAAAAAAACTGGATACACCAGACAGGAGGATGACCTCTTCCCTCATTATAGAGGAGCTGGCAAAGATAAATCCAGAACATGGGAAACGATTTGCAG
>JASJGV010000386.1:0-6339 GCA_033791325.1 Desulfobacterales bacterium
CAACATGGCAAAGGTTAGATAATGGTCCACAATTGTTACCAATATCATAGCAAAATGAGAAATTCCTGGATACCTCCCTTGGTGAATTCGAAGGATGGGGTCGATTTTGCCATGTTGTTTACCCTACGGGAAAGCCGGAGCACTTCAGATTCTGCGTTACTGAGGGTTCGAAGTAAATAACTACGACTTCACCCTCAGGCGCCTTGACTCTGAAGCCCTCCGGCTTTTGCAACGTTGGGGTCTATAGCCATATAAAGGACTACCAGCAGTAGCCGCCACCAGAGCCCATCATTGAACCTCTGGAGCCCATCATAGGGCCACCGGAACCCATCATGGGGCCGCCGGACCGATATCCTTGGCCCGCATTCGGATTCAGCTTCCGCATTTCAACCATATGCTCGATGCGCTTCTGGTCGAACTGGGCCTGCAGATCTGAAATTTCTTTTTGCAGCTGAGAAGCTCGAGCTACATCCGGTTCATCCATGGCTAACTCGTTCTGAAGGTCACGTTCTTTTTCAAAAAGACTGGTCCTTATATCCTGGGTTTCACTGAAAAACGTTTCCCTCTTCTGCTCGAATTGCTTGTATGTTTCCGGGCTCATCTGATCCGCATTTCCGTTCCCGTAACCACCTTGATAGTGCATGCCTCCGCGATGATGACCCCCGCCACCGCCCCAGCCCATTCCGCCATGCGCGAACACGTTAATGCCAATACCAAGTACTGCGATAGAAGCCATGATGATGATAACATTTCTTAATTTGAACATTTTCGTTTCCTCCTTGAATTGTTTTGGTTTAGGTTGCACGTTAACCATTCTGGCTGGTTAGTAGAGCAAACAGCATGCCACGTATGAGAAAACTCATGGATATTGGTTTTACACACAGTTATTATTGATAATATTAATTAATAGATCGTTTAGCCTGGAATGTGAGAAAGCTGGAGCTGCCATATGCTCGTATAAAATTTACCCGATCAAGCCTGTTAGATTCAATATGGTGTTATTATTACCCGCTACAAATAGATCGAGCGTACCGGATTCTTATCGGATAGAATCCGAAAACCTCATATGCAATGCTGAATATTCTTTGTTTTTAGGTTGAGATGAAATGAGAATTCCGCTTACGAAAAGGAATGAGCTCCGAGATCGAGAATTGAACCAATTGTTGATTTTTATAATAACTGGACTATTTTTATAGTATGACAATGTGGTATAATTCTTGAAAGGAAATTAGTGTCGGTCGTTTTACACATGCAAATGGAGGTCAGTATGAATCACTTCAAACCCAGTTTAAAATCAGGCATGAATATCCTTGTGTTCGCAATGGTGGTTGGCTTTACATTCATGGTTGCCAATCCTGCTCGAAGCCACGGTGGGAAAACCCATGCTGAAGATACATTCACCACTTTTCAAGCCGTTCAGAAAGCAGTCGTTCTTTACGACCGCCTGATCGCGTCCGGGAAATTGTCGGAAGTTTGGGAAACCGGGCTGAAAACCATAAAAATTAGTACCCGAAACACAGGCAACAGTCGTGAAACCGTTGTTCAATTTGAAACCATCAATGAAAACCCTAGCAGTGTTTATTTTTTCTTTAATCAAGATGGAGAGTATTCCGGGTCGAATTTTTCAGGGGAGTAGAGAGGTCAGAGATGAAACTTTTTTCAGGTGAACAAGAGATGCAACAAAATATAACATTCAAAGTCATGTCTATTCCCGCCAAGGCATTGTCGACCTGCATCATCCTTACTCTGTCTTTCGGTATGATAGGCGCTTTGGGTCAAGTAATAATCCATGATATCATTCCAACCTTCCATACCAGCGCTGCCTCCGTTGAAATGCCAATGTCCGCCACGGAACATGAGAAGAAACGCAGCGTGCCTTCTGAGTCAATTGCCGCATCTCAAAGGGGTGATCTGTTTTCCGAACTGTCTCAGCCTGTTATCAAAACGAAGAAAACACCTTTATATAAAGCTGAACAATTCGTATGGACACTTAAATGGACTCACATTCATCTTTTCGGCATGGGAATGATTTTTATTTTCATGGGTGTCATCAGTTTGCTGCTGGATGCCAGCCCCAAACTTCGAACCTGGCTGATTGTTTTGCCTTTCCTGGGCGTATTGATCGATATCTCGGCCATGTGGCTGAAGGCCTTTGTCTCACCGGCTTTTTTCTGGCTGCACATACCCGGCGGTGGCGTTTTTGCCGTGATATTTGGCTATGTGTCGTTGCGGGCATTATGGGAGATGTGGGCCACATCCCAACGACAAGCATGATATTATTGGCTTAAAGAAACGAAATTTAAAATCGTACCTGTACACCGCCGCCCCAACCGAACTCCGAGTGCCACTGGCCCAGCAAGGAAACATTTCTGAACAGTGTATAAGATAGGCCTGTCTTGCCCTCCCACCTGTCATGGGTGTCGTATTCGACTTCACCGATCAAAGCAAGACGCGGTGTCAAGGTGAACTCTTTTTCAAGAGTCACCCTTGCCCCGCCATCTGAATCTACCCAGACCCGGGTCTCGAAATTCAGCGGTAGTAAATAGTGGATACCGAGCACACCGCGGCTGTCCTCTGTGGTATACCCTTCTCCCAGAATATCTGCACCGACAAATATGCTACTGAACCGGTTCAAATAGCGATCGTATGTGAAAAGGCCCTCCCAGTCGGTTTCATCAACATTCTGCCAGCCTGCTTCCCATTGAGCCTTAAAGATATTGCGTGTATCCGCCAGAGTTAAAGCACCTTCAGTCATATTACTGAGCACATCCGCTTCACCCCAGGCATACCAGGACTCCTTAAAAAGATTTGACTGAATTGCGGCAACTTCGGGATCCGGCTGATAATTATCATAATGGATGACCCGCGCCATACCGCTTTTCATGTGATAAAGCAGATGGCAATGGAAAAACCAGTCACCGAATTCATTGGCGGCAAATTCGATAACCGTTGTAGACATGGGTGCAACGTCAACGGTGTGTTTGAGGGGTGCGTTATCATCCTGACCGTTGATGACCCTGAAAAAATGGCCGTGCAGGTGCATAGGGTGATGCATCATAGTGCGGTTGATCATGATGAATCGCACCACTTCACCCGCCTGAATTTGAATGACATCGCTCTCGGAGAGCGGCTTTTTGTTCAGAAACCACACATAGCGCTCCATATCACCGTCCAATGTCAGCCGGATATCACGTACCGGTTTATTGGCGTCGAAAACAGTCGGCTCTATAGCACGCAGTTTCGCATAAGGCGGCCAAGGGCGCTTGGGGCCCATACCGTCTGCTGCCAGGTCTTTGCCGGATGAAACATCCGATACCATAAGGCGATAATCTCCGGCATATTTTTTACCTTGGCGGTCGCTGTCATGGACCGCGGGTTTTTTTTGGGCCGCATGTCCGATATTTTTCATGCCCGTCATTTCATGTGAGCCGGACATGTCTGCGGCCGGCGCATTCTGGCTGTTATGCATGGGTTCATCCTTAGCCTGCATAGTCGAACTGCCCTGTGACATATGTGTACCTTGCCCCATACCATGACCATTCTGCATGGGCATATCCTGCATATTTATCATTCCGGGTTTGTCGAACCTGCCCGCTGCAACCTGCTCATCCGTCATACCCATGACACCTGCCGGTGTAAGAGCCCACATAGAGGAAACACTCCCATGTTGCATGCTTTGATATAGATTGGGTTTTGGTATATCAGACGCAGGGAACCGGTCACCACTACCAAGCCACACGGAAGCATAGCCGGAGGCATCATGAGCCGTGGCTCTCAACTCGTAGGAACCGCTAAACGGAACTCTTACCAAAACGTCGTAGGTCTCCGCTACAGCGATCAAAAAACGTTGTTGTTCCGTTGGTTGCACTTCCTGACCATCAGCTGAGATTATTGTCATGGGGCCTCCTGCAAACTCGAGATGAAAATAAGTGGTGGCGGATCCGTTGACAATTCGCAGGCGCACCAGATCCCCGCCCATTGCACTGATACCGGTTTCAGGTTGACCATTGGCTAAAAAATAATCATAGGCCACATCGGCTATGTCCATGGCCGGCATGCGTTGCAGTTCCCGTGAAAAGTAGTCACCAAGCTTACCCACGCGAGCCGCGCCAATAATGCTTTGACTGCTGCCCTTTTCTATTGCATACCACTCGCTGCCCCGTTTAAGCGTCCTCAGGATCTTATGGGGATCTTCCCTGGTCCAATCGGAAAACAGTATCACATGCTCGTTGTCCACTTTGTGGCGGCTGTGTTTCGGTTCGATTACGATAGCGCCATAAACACCGCGCTGCTCCTGCAAATTTGAGTGGGAGTGATACCAATAGGTGCCACTCTGACGGATAGGAAACTCGTAAGTAAAGGTTGCCCCGGGTTGAATGGGCGGAAAACTGATGTAAGGAACACCATCCATGCCGGGTGGAACCAATAACCCATGCCAGTGAATCGAGGTTGCCACAGTCATACCGTTATGAACCTGAATGCGTGCCGTATCACCCTCCTTAAACCGCAATGTCGGTCCGGGAATGCCACCATTGATGGTCATGCCTTCAGCTGTAGCATCAGCAATAGAGACCATTTCTTGTGCAATAGTGAGCTCATAATCCACTATCTCGGCCCACCCCCAACCGGGCATCCCGATCAATATAATAAAAAATACAGGTAACAGCACATGCTGTTGTTTATGTTTTCCCAGCATTGCGTCAACCTCCTTTGCATATACGTGCTTACTTCTGAGATTTCTTTTGCCCATTTTCAAAATTATCTTGCGTATCTGGTATCGGAAATAGTGTGTCCGATGATCCATGAATATCTTCGTTTTGAGAACCAAAGGATTCTGAAATTAGGCTTCGGAGGTACGTTTCAATATCTCTTTTTCCAATATCGTTCATTTCGACCATCCACTTTTTTTTGATGCCCCTCACATCTCAAACTTAATGACAGCAGGGTGGTTTCCCATTGGTTGCCTTGTTAAGTCGATCCAGATACCTTGCCCATAAGCCTTTCTTTTTTGGTATTTTTGTTTGCAAATACTTGTCTGGGTTGGAAATGAACGTTTCACGACAAGTGTCCGCACAAAAATAGTATGTATCAGCATGAAATGTGAAAGGTTGAGCTTCACTGGGTTTCGTAATTTTCATTCGACAAACTGGATCAACATAAGCGTGTTTATTGTTTTGGGTTGTCATGTTGCACCTCCAGACTTGTGTGAAAGATCTTCTTTAAATCAAGAGATCGCGCTGCTTTTCTTCAAACTCAGTCCTGTCGATCTCACCACGGGCGTATCGCTGCTTAAGAATTTCCAAAGACGACCTACCCTCTTGGTTTTGCTTTGTGCCACGCAGTCCATTGACGACTCCGGAAAGAAGCAATACAACAGCAGCGATTATAACTATCCAAAATATCATCATCACGATTCCCATACCGCCTCCCCTCATACCATGGAGACCCATGGCCCATCGACCGTGCCCGGGCCAGGCACCGAAACTGTGATTGTAAAGAAACCAGACACCAACAGCTATAAGGACTGCTGACACCCCTATACTGAGTAGTGTTGAAGTCGTGTGTTTCATCTTTTTGCTCCCATGCTTGCCATAAGCTATCTAAAAAAGTTGCTCAAATATTTTGTCGTTAGTCTATTAAATGCGAAGTCTATGCCAAGTGAATTAAAAGCAAATAGAAATCAGTCTTAAGCAACTGAATCGATGGATTTTTATTTTATTAATTTATTTGTAAGAAAGGAGGTTTGGTATTCAGAGGAGAGGGACTGCGTGTAAAAAAGATCCGGCTAAATCAAATCAGTCCATAATTCTTCAATTTATTGTGCAGGGTCTTGCGTGTAACGCCTAAACGGCGGGCAGCTTCAGCTTTATTACCGTTACTGGCCTTCAAGGTGGCCAGAATGGCTTCTTTTTCAATATCTCCCAGAGAACGTGTTCCATCCATTGCTTGAACCAAAACAGTTGCCGATCTTTCGATATCAGGATACTTTTCGGTGATATTCAGCGGCAATTGCTTCTCGGTAATATGCTCACCGGAAAGCAGAATGACAGCCCGCTCCATAGCATTTTCCAGTTCTCTGACGTTTCCGGGCCAGTCATAATTGAGAAGCATGTCCATGGCCAAAGGAACAAAGCCCTTAACAGCCTTGCGGTTCTTATCAGCAAATTTTTCCATGAAATGCTGCGCTAATAATGGGATATCCTCCTGTCTTTCCCTCAAAGGAGGTACATTCAAAGGCATGACGTTCAGGCGATAAAAAAGATCTTCCCGGAAGTGACCCTTGGCAACATCGGATTCCAGATCACGATTGGTGGCGGCAACGACCCTCACATCCACCTT
>JASJGV010000387.1:0-5204 GCA_033791325.1 Desulfobacterales bacterium
CCAGGATTGTTATCACTGATATCCGAATGCCGGGAATGAACGGACTCGAGGTTCTAGAGGCAGTCAAAAAGCTCGATCCGGACATCGAGGTGATCGTCTGTACCGCTTTCGCAGAAATGGATCTCGCCATCCAGGCTCTTCAACTAGATGCCTCCGATTTTATCACCAAGCCCATCAGCGACCATGCCCTGCACCTGTCCCTGGAGCGCGCAAAACAACGTTACACATCCCGAAAAAAACTTCAGGACTATGCAATATTTCTTGAAAGACAGGCAGCCGACCAGGCCCAGATACTTCACCAGGATAAAATGATGTCACTCGGAAGGCTTGCCGCCAGCGTGGTTCATGAAATTAACAACCCCCTCTCAGGCATTCTCAACTACAGCCGGCTCATGTCCAAAATCCTGAAAAAAGGCCCCCTGGAAAAGGATAAATCAGAAAAGTTCAAACAATACCTGGAACTCGTGGAAACTGAAACTGAACGGTGTGCACAGATTGTTTCGAACCTCCTGGCTTTTTCCAGAAAGGCGCCCCCTGCCATGGGCCCTGTCCAGAGTCAGGAACTTCTTCAAAAATGTACATCCTTGAGCCATCACAAACTCGAGTTGCAGAACATTGCCTTGACCACATCCTTTCAACCAAACTTACCAGCGATTCAAGGAGATGCCAATCAACTGCAGCAATGCATTATCAACCTGATCTTCAATGCCATTGATACCATGCCGGAGGGTGGGAATCTTCACATCAAAAGTCATCATGCTGACAAAACCCATGTGACCATCGCAATAACGGATACGGGTGCCGGGATCCCCGAAAATAACCTGCCGCATATCTTCGAGCCTTTTTTTACGACCAAACAGGAAGGTTACGGCGTGGGCCTGGGGCTCTCCACAGTGTATGGCATCATCGAACATCACAACGGTAAAATCGATGTTAAGAGTCAGCCGGGGAAAGGCACGACTTTTTTCATCCGGCTACCGGTAACGCCAGCTGATAGCTCATAGGCAGTTATCCGCTATCAACTATGACCTGAATAAAGCGACATCGTCGCGTCATATATAGGGGTTGTCAGAAAAATAGTTCCGACTGAAGACCGTTTTTCTGTTACTAACCCTTATGCCGCGATCCTATTTTCGAAACATTATTATGACAAGCGGTATAAAATCGTGCAACGATTTTATTGGAGCTTTCAAATGCCTTTGGACCAGAAAAAGATAGATGTCATAAGAAGCGATCAATCCCTGGCAATCCTCGATGAACTTGGTGTTGGCGCATTTACAGTGGATCTCAACCGAAAGGTAAAGGCCATGAACCTGAGTGCCCAGGCACTCATGGGTTTAAAGGAAAACGATGTCCAGGAAAAAGATTGCCGTGACATCTTCACCGGTGTTCCCTGCATGACCACGTGCCTCTTAAAGGGAAACAGCAATGCTGTGACGGATGAGCCTGACGTAGAAGTCATCAATGAAAACGAGAACGCAAGGTTGTTAACACGAATGGCCATCCCGATTTATGATTCAAACTATCGACTGGCAGGCTGTCTCACCATACTCCAGGATCATTCCCCCATAGCCGACCTGATCGATCGTATCCACCACGAGGAACGCAGCCTGAAAATAATACTGGACAATCTCGATGTGGGTATTTTTACAGTCAACCGGGGCGGCTACATAACCTTTTTCAATCACAAAGCCGAAAAAATATCCGGTTATAACCGCCGACAGGTTCTCGGAAAATCCTGTTCAGCCATTTTCGGGGAAGACAAAGCCGCGGACCTGTTTTTTTTAAAAAAATCTATCAAAAAAGGAATTGATCAGAGCGTTCAACACGGAGAACTCATTTCCAGTGCCGGTGAAAAGGTTCCTGTCAGAGCCAACGTCATTGCCCTGAAAAATGAGAAAGACGCTATTGTCGGCGGACTGGCTACTTTTCACGATCTGACCCTGGAGCATCAGTTGGATCAGGCCATCAGTGACCGATACACCTTCCATGACATGATCGGTAAAAGTCCCCAGATGCAGAAGGTGTTTGAAACCGTTTCCGTCATTGCCGGAACCGACGCTACAATCCTCATTGAAGGACACACGGGGACTGGCAAGGATCTTTTGGCAAAAGTTATCCACTCCTCCAGCCAGCGGACATCCTGCCCTTTTGTCAAGGTAAACTGTGCCGCCATCACAGACAACCTGCTTGAATCGGAGATGTTCGGATACGTCAAAGGTGCATTTACCGGCGCCGACCGGGACAAACCCGGACGGTTCAACGAAGCCGATGGTGGCTCAATTTTTTTGGATGAAATCGGTGAACTCCCATTGTCACTCCAGGCAAAGCTGTTGCGGGTGCTGGAAGACAGAGAGTTTTATCCGCTGGGAAGCCGCCACACCTGTAAAGTCGATGTACGGATCTTATCCGCCAGCAACAAGAAACTCGACCAACTGGTTGAAGAAGGATTGTTCCGGGAAGATCTTTTTTATCGGCTGAATGTTTTCAGACTGAGACTTCCGACGCTAAAAGCCCGCAAGATAGACCTTCCTTTACTCTTACGGCACATATTGAGACGGCTTTGTGCTGCCAGAGGCAGCCACCCGGTAAATATTTCAAAAGCCACCATGGAAATACTACTCAATTTTGATTATCCAGGGAATGTAAGAGAGCTCGAAAACATTCTCGAGCACGCCCTGATTATCAGCCAGGAACAGGAAATTCTGCCCGAACACCTGCCCGATCACGTTCGACGCCCGACTCCGGCATCTGATACGCAAATAGCATTTACCCATTCCCATGCAGGCACATCGGTTTCAAGAGAACGTCAAAAAATTATCCAGGCATTAAACCACCATGGAGGAAATAGAACCGACACAGCCCAGGCTTTAGGCATTGATCGCACCACCTTATGGCGAAAGATGAAGCGATATAATATATGTTAAAGGGATCATCTCTAAAAGAGTTGATCCAAATAAACCCCAACGTTTCCAATCCTTTGGAGGGTAAGGATGTCTACCGCAAACAAAATCGCAAATGAGATCCCGACCCGTCTACCCTTGAATATCGCTATTGTTGGCGGGGGTAAAGCATGCAAGTTCTTCCTTGAGCTTTTGCAGACAGATTATTTAAAATACCTGGATATTAAACTTATCGGTGTCTGCGACATTGATCCACAAGCCGAGGGTCTGCTCATGGCCGAGCAGCTGGGCATATACACAACGGATAATTTTAAGGATTTTTTTAAGTTCAAAGACCTGGACAGCATAATAGAGCTGACCAACAGCCGGGATGTTCTTTTGGACCTTGTTAAACTGCGTCCAAAAGGTGTGGGTGTCCTCGAACATAATATCGGCCAGTTTTTCCGTTTGTTCTATAATGTGGACCAGCAGCTAAAATCAGCCGAATATCAGGCAAACCTTCAAAAAATGTTTGCCGATTTCCTGATTAAACAAAGTAACGAAGCAATTGTTGTACTAAACACCGACTTCACTATCGCTGAAGCGAATGAATCCTATTTGAACATCGTCAACAAGAAAAGAGAGGAGGTGCTGGGTGCCTACTGTTATGAGGCTTATTACGGTTTAAGAGCCCCCTGTCCCAGTTCATACCCCATGATGCGGTGCCCCATGCTTGAAACCTTGAGAACCGGGAAACCTGCCCATGTCGTCCATGAATACACCGGGAAAAAAAATGGCACTGTTTACGGTAATATTGTTACCTATCCTTTGAAAAACCAGGATGGAGACATATTTCAAACTATCGAAATTATAAGAGATATTACGGAAGCCATCTCCACTGGTTGGGAAAAACGTGTAAAAGAATTGAAAGCGGATTTGAATAAAATGGTGCAGGAAGACCGAATGATTTCTCTGGGAAAGCTTGCAGCCAGCTGTGTTCACGAAATCAACAACCCCATTCATGGGTTGCTTACATTCACGGATCTGATGCAGGATATTCTGTCAGAAGGAGACCCGGCCCCGGAACAACTGGAAAAGTTTAAGGAATTCCTCGCGATCATGTCGAGTGAGTTGGAACGCTGCGGTAATATCATTACCGGTCTGCTCTCATTTTCCCGTGAATATCCACTCGGGTACAAGAATATTGTTTTTAACGATATCCTGGATGCCGTCACCCGTCTGACACGCCACAAAATGGAGCTGCAGAATATCCGCCTGGTCACTGATTTTAGCGCCGGTGTCGCCATGGTAAAGGGTGACGCCAACCGGCTTCAGCAAGTTCTTTTGAATTTGATATTCAATGCCATTGAAGCCATGCCCGAAGGCGGGGAACTATTCATTACATCCTGTCTCGCCAAAAAAAATCAAGAGATTCAAATCGAGATTCATGATACCGGGTACGGCATCCCTGAAAAACAGATCAATCACATTTTCGATCCCTTTTATACAACCAAAAAAGAAGGCGAAGGTACCGGGCTGGGTTTGTCTATCGTATATGGTGTCGTGAACAATCACGGCGGGAAGATTCGCGTTAAGAGCCAAGAAAATGAAGGTACGGTATTCACTTTAAGCTTCCCGGTTTTGTCGGTGGAGGATCACCATGGATGAAAAAATGAGTGTTATGGTTGTCGACGATGAAAAAATCGTCAGAGAGTCTTTATTTTTCTGGTTTGAAAAGGCCGGCTACAACGTGGACACGGCCTCTTCCGGATTTGAGGCCTTGAAAAAAATAGAGACATATGCCGTCGATATCATGTTTGTGGACATTAAAATGCCAGGCATGGACGGCATCACATTGCTTGAAAAAATCAAGACAGAGTACCCGGATACCGTTGTCATTATTATTACTGCCTACGGATCGATCGAATCCGCCATCAATGCCATGAAGGCAGGTGCAAGCGATTATCTTCTGAAACCGTTCAAGCCAAGGTACTTATCCCTGGTGATGGAAAAGATAGTACAGCAAAGGAAACTGACATCTGAATACAATTATCTAAAAGGACGGCTGGAAAAAATCTCACGCTTTGACAACATCATCGGCCAATCCTCCCCCATGATGGAAATTTTTAAACTCATCCCGGAAATTGCGGCAAGTGATGCCTCCGTCCTGCTAACCGGAGAAACAGGAACCGGCAAAGAACTGGTTGCCAAAGCGATACACGCCAAAAGTACCCGTTCACAATACCCTTTCATTGCCATCAACTGTGGATCCATCCCCGACACATTGCTTGAAAGCGAACTTTTCGGCCACAGGAAAGGTTC
>JASJGV010000388.1:0-4459 GCA_033791325.1 Desulfobacterales bacterium
GGTGTTTATTTGAATAGAAGCCATCTCAAAAATAGAATATTGGTTCCCCACAAAAAGAGCGAGATCTACGTCAAAGTCGAGGCGAGGTCAAGTTTCAACCCACAGTAGCTTCCATGCCTTTAAATCAGAAGACAACAAACTGAATACTTTTCACATATTACCAAATACAAAATACAAAACACTATACACTATATACTAAATACAAAACACAAAACACTAAACACGATACACAAAACACTATACACAAAACACTATACACGATACAGCTTTTGTATCTGATGGGGAAGCTGATTCATGACGTCTGTGGCCAGATAGCCGAAAGGTCCCCTATGATTCGATTGATGGTCTGCGGCAGCCCCGTGAAGAAAAACACCGAGATGCGCAGCATCCTCGGGCGTATATCCCTGTGCTACAAATCCGGCGATGACGCCAGCCAGGACATCTCCCATTCCGCCCGAAGCCATTCCGGGGTTTCCCGTAAGATTGACAAATACCCGGCCGTCGGGATGGGCTATGACGGTCCTGGCGCCCTTGAGAACAACATGGACATGATACGATGTCGCCAGGTGACGTGCCCGGCCGACCCGGTCTTGCTGAACAGCTGCCGGCGAAATTCCGCACAACCGGCCCATCTCTCCGGGATGGGGCGTCAGAATCACAGGTATGTTCAAGAAACGGAGTATCCCGGGCCGGTCCGAAAGAATGTTGAGACCATCGGCATCAATGACCACGGGCATGGCGATTTTCTCCAGGAGTTGGAACAACAGCTGCTTTGTTTCTTCTGCCGTACCAATACCGGGACCGATGGCAAGACAGCTTTTCCCGGTCAGCAACGCCTGGAGAGCATCCATGGCAGATGTGTCCAACATGTGGTCGGTCGTTTCCGGCAGCGCATAGGTCATAACTTCCGTCACCTGGGCTTCAAGCACCGGGTTCAAACTTTTGGGAGCCCCCAAAGTGACAAGACCGGCGCCTGCCCGCATGGCAGACATTGCTGTCATGGCTGCAGCACCCGATTTTCCTGGAGACCCGGCTATCACAAGCAGGTGGCCGGTCCTACCTTTGTGTGTATTGGGATCCCGCCGCTGAAGTACCTCCCTGAGAACATCATCTTCCAGTACAAATTGACGTGGAAAGATATTGTCTGCAACCAACCCCGGAATGCCGATATCGATGATTTCCAGTTTACCCGTATGCCCCGCACCAGGATAGACAACATGACCGATCTTCGGAAAAGCAAAGGTGGCGGTTGCCTGTGCCTGTATACAGACACCACAGACCTGCCCATTGTCGGCATTCACACCGGATGGAATATCCACGGCAAATACAGGCTTTTTCATAGCGTTCATAAACAGGATCACCGCTTTGTAATGGCCCTTGATATCCGATTTCAGCCCGGTACCGAATATACCATCCACCCATATATCATGCCGACGCATGGCGGCTTTCCGCTTCTTGAAAGCCCCGTCGTCAGGGATTTCCACCACCGGAACACCCAGGGGAGTCAATAGATCCAGGTTTGCCCTGGCATCTCCCTGAACCCTGCTTTTTTCACATAGAAGATAGACCTTCACAGGGATGTTCTTCTGCGACAGGTATCTGGCCATGACAAAGCCGTCTCCGCCGTTGTTCCCTCTTCCGGCGACGACACCCACGGATTTTTCCACCAGATCTGGAAACACCCGGCACATAAACCTGAAAGCACCCGACCCGGCATTCTCCATAAGAACCCTCCCGGGAATACCGATATCCTGAATGGTCTGCTTATCAATCTGTTGCATTTCCTTGGCGGTGACAAGGTACATGGCATTTTCCTTTCTCAACCCGTGACGGTTTCGTAAAAAGCCCAACTTCGGCGTTGTGCTGCATTTCGCTATCATTCAACGTACACTAAGACTGCTGGGTGATCCCTGAGCGGCTGTGAAACTGTTTGAGTTCTTTAGTGACTGTTATGCCGAACAGCATGACAATTATCCCATGTATTGATATGCAGCAGCATAAATTAAAACTGTCTTTAGATTTTGGCCCTGTTCGGCATTACAGTCACTTTAGAACGAGTTTTTCACAGTCGAGCAGGGATTATCCAGCGGTCGCGATAGTCCCCTTCTCTTTGTTTATACCGCTTGTCATAATAATATTCCGAAAAGAGGATCGCGGCATAAGGGTTTGTAGCAGAAAAACGGTCCTCAATCGGAACGTTTTTCTGACAACCCCTATATAGTTCCAAAAAAATATGGTTCATTTGGATCAACTCTTTCGGAAATGATCCGAGAATACTATGAAAGAGGTTTAATCCGTGCCAGAAGCTCACGGCTCTTGACTTCCATCCGTCGGGCTTCCTTTTCAGACGTTTCATGGTCATATCCAAACAGGTGCAGAATACCATGAATCATAAGTTCGCCAAGACGATCCTTCATGGACGTGCCGGCAGCCAGACCTTCTTTCTCGGCCGTTTCCAGGGAAATGACAACGTCGCCCAGCATTTCCGGATTGATTTCGGCAAACGCCCCCTCTCTCATGGGGAACGCAATGACATTGGTAGGTCCTTCCCTTTGAAGATAGTTCTTGTTCAGAACAGCGATTTGCGGGTCATCAAGAAGAAGGATGGAAAGTTCGCCATCAGGACTGCCCAAGGCGTCTAAGATGGCCTGGGCTTTTTCTTTCAGATGTTTTTGCGTTATCTTGTATTTGTTTTGCCGGTTTTCTATCAGTACTCCCATTTTTTCCGTTTCCTCCGGTCAAAAGGGCTGTTTCAGGATATTCAATGCGATGGTGGTGGATTCCGGTCAGAATTTTTTTGAAGCTGCGGGCGATATTGTGCAGGTCTTTCAGGGTCAGCTCGCAATTGTCCAATTGGCCTTCTGAAAATATTCTGTTGATCAACTCCTGCACCAACCGTTGTATTCGTGACGGTGTCGGGTTCGCCATGGTTCGGGATGCCGCCTCCAGGACATCGGCCAACATGACCAATCCGGCTTCCCGGGTCTGGGGTCTGGGCCCCGGGTACTTGAAATCCTCTATCTTAACAGCATGTTCTCCTTTTTGCTTTTTGGCTTTTTCATAAAAATACCGAATCAGACTGGTACCATGATGCTGCCCAATGGTATCGATAATGGCCTGACCCAGCTTGTTTTCCCGACCCATTTCCATACCATCCTTGATATGAGCGATCAGAATCAGGCTTGACAGGGATGGGGCAAGCTTGTCATGCCGGTTGATACCATCTTCTTGATTTTCAATGAAATAGAGCGGTTTTTTGATTTTGCCAATATCATGGTAATACCCACAAACCTTTGCTAACAAGGGATTTGCCCCGATTTCAGATGCGGCAGCCTCCACCATGGTACCCACCACTACCGAGTGGTGGTAAGTACCCGGCACTTCAATCATGAGCCGTTTCAGAATAGGCCGATCAAGATTGGCCAGCTCCAGCAGGGTGATATCGGTGGTATATCCAAACGCCAGTTCGATCAATGGTGAAAGACCGGATGTGACAATACCGGTACCAACACCACCGACAAACGCAAAAACAGCCCCCCACATAATGGGCATCCCGGACAGGTTTCCAGAATAGATCTCTGCCGCGACGACAAGCAGTATATTCAATAAACCCAGTTTCAACCCAGCCTTGATAAACACCTTTCGTTCCCTGCAGTTCTGGATCCAGTAAGCTGCCATAACACCGTTCAAGAGGAGATAAATCAGAATTTCAAAACCAGTGTCATAAACAAGTGCTGTGCAAATGGCCATGAGAACAGCAAATGGGATAGCGATCTCCATGCCCAAAAAAAGACAGATCGTCATGGCTCCGGCACCGATTGGAATCCCGTAAAACAGTGTTGTCTCGCTGATGGACAGCGTTGCTCCCACTACCAGCGATTCAGAAAAGATCGCAGTGGCTTTGGCGATCCCCATAAAAAAAATAAAGATGCAGGTGATGCAAAGAAGGTTCCGGTTATAACGGCCCGGCAGTTTCTTCAGGTAAGACAGATAGAGAAGGTGCACGATAACAAACAGGCAGATGATCACCATTGCAGCACCCAGGCTTTTTGCAAAAACACCCTCGTCCTTTAACTGAGACTCGAGCGATTTCAGTTTGAGAAGCTGCAGCTCCGTAACTCTTTCACCTTCACGCAGTAGCATCTCCCCGGTCTTGATCTTGTAAAATATTGGTTTTATCTCAGAAGCGGCCAGTTTTTTCCATTCTTCCGTCTCACTCTTATTGAGAGTAATATTGGGAGCTAACAGGTTCTGGACAACATCTACGATCAAATTCCTGAGATTATAATTGAGATCCTTGATAAGCGGCTGCCCGACAACCCGCACCATCACCTTGGATTGATCCAGACCGTAAAACTGACGTAGGTTGGTGACGGTCGTGTGTGTCTTTTATTGAATGCGCCCGAGGGTGAAACCCCTGTCAGGTTACAGCACGAGTATTTGTTTTTTTTCCACCACA
>JASJGV010000389.1:0-4667 GCA_033791325.1 Desulfobacterales bacterium
AGGCTGGGATGCTGCCAACCGCTGATGACCCAAGGCTGCTCTTGAACCGCAAAAGCGATCGCTAACCCCGTAGCTTGCTGCGGGGTTAGCGAGTGAATCTAAATTAGCCAGAATTCCTTACGGTCGATGCGAAGCACTGCCGAACGGCAGAACATTCCTTGCAGCTTGCTGCGAGGTTCTTCAATCCTTTCTTCATATTAATAGAGGACGCTATCGTGTTACATCATGTTTTGTTTATCGGAAATAGTCACACCTATTTTAACTATATGCCCCGGATGCTTTCAATGTTAGTCAATTCTGAAAATCGGGGGTTTGAACTGGCAATCGATCAATGCACCGGAGAAGGGGCCAGTCTGAGATGGCACTGGAAAAATTCTGCCACCCGGAATGCCCTCAGGGAAAAGCCCTGGGACTATGTTGTCTTACAGGATCGAAGCGGTGGTCCCTTGGAGAAGCCTGATTCTTTTACAAAGTTTGCTGGATTGCTGGATACGGAAATTCAAAAGCAGGGGGCCAGAACCCTATTCTTTTTGACCTGGGCCAACCGCTCTCGACCCGATACCCAGGCTGTCTTGACACATGTCTATAAAACGACGGCTCAAAAGCTCCATGCCGGACTGGCACCGGTTGGTCTGGCATGGGAAGCCGTCCACCGGATCGATCCCGAGATTGAATTGTATCATCAGGATGGTCGGCATGCCAATGCCATTGGCTCTTATCTATCGGCGTGTGTGTTTTATTCCGTGATGTTTAACACGAGTCCTGAAGGGCTTTCCGGAAGCTTTAATTATAAAGGTAAGGTGTGGGTGGACCTGGAAAAAGACAGGGCATCGTTGCTGCAGAAAACGGCCTGGGAAACGGTCTCAACTTTGCACACTTTATAGGGATTATGTAAACCATTTTATATCGCTTATAAATCCAATCTTGTGTTACAAAGCCTTCTGTCCAGATGGCTGATCAAATTTGTTGAAATCACTTGTTTTTGCTGAGTCTAATGGCCGAAGGTTTCAACCGTAAATCATTTCTCAATTTCGAGGTATATCCAAAGCCCCATAGGCTGCAAAACTGGTTTCTACAAAACTAAACCAATACATCCGTGCATTCTGAACGATAAAAACGGCAAAAATGAACAAGCGGTTATCGCGATAATTAGCTTAATATTCATTTCTATCCCCCTAATTTAAAGAATAAAACAAAATTGCCTTGCCCCAACAAATATTTTTAAATAACATGTAAAATACAATCTGGTAAAAATTTAACAACCCATTCCTGCTGCCTATATTACAGAGGCGAATTTTATGTCCAGCAACGACAAGGGGTTAGCACTCGTCCTCAGTGGCGGTGGTGCAAGAGCTGCCTACCAAGTCGGCTTTTTGAGATGCCTGTCCCGAAACTTTCCTGATCTAAAGATCCCCATTATCACCGGCGTCTCCGCCGGGGCGATTAATGCCGTCTTTCTGGCAAATCATGAGGGCACCTTTTCCGAGGCGGTGGAAGCATTGTCGGAGCTGTGGTTCAAGCTGTCATTTGATCAGGTTTTCTGTGTGGACACCTGGAAACTTTTTCGAAATGTTTTCCAATGGGGGATCCGTCTCGTTTCAGGCGGGATCCCTAAAGAATCATCTGCCAAAAGCATGTTGGATTCAACGCCGCTTCGAGAACTGCTGCAACGGGCGTTGATACCTCAAGATAATGTGATTGCCGGCATTCGTAGGAACTTACAGCGGGGAAAGCTCAAAGCGTTTGCAATCACCGGAACCAACTATGCCACCGGCCAAGCTATAACATGGGTAATGGGTGATGACATTAGAATGTGGGAATACCCCTGGCGACGGAGTGAAGCCACGGATATTACCGTCGATCACATTATGTCTTCCGCTTCCCTGCCGCTGCTTTTTCCGGCTGTAAGCGTTGGAAAGGCATGGTACGGTGATGGCGGCATCCGGCAATCAACACCTCTTTCGCCGGCGATATATCTCGGCGCCAAACGAATACTCGCTGTCTCTACCCATCATCAAAAGTCCATACAGAACTCGAACACACCCGTTTGTCTTGGGTATCCGCCACCTGCCCAAATAGCCGGCACTTTAATGAATTCGATTTTCTTGGATGGGCTGGATCAAGATGTTCGAATGCTCAAGCGTATCAATCAGTTACTCGAACAGACCCCGGAAGAACGACACGGCGACCGACACGTTGTCCATCATTTTGTCATGCGCCCCTCAGAAGATCTCGGGGAATTAGCGGGTGGCTTCGAGCCGGGTCTGCCAACCATGTTTCGGTATCTATTTCGGGGATTAGGCTCGCATGAAACATCGAGCCCCGATTGGTTGAGCATGGTAATGTTTGATCCGAACTACCTGACCCGTCTGATTAAACTGGGCGAAAATGACGCTGGCAAGCAGACAGAAGACCTGATGGCGTTTATGAATGGTTAACTTTTTTCAACTAAGGCATACGGCTTTTTCCCAAAACGATCTGCCGACTGGGCACACAAAAGCAGCGGAATTCAGCACTGGACATATGATAGTATCTAAAGTTTGTAATTAATATGTTCCCAATGAATCTGATGGCTTTCGGAGTAAGCAGAACGTTATCTTGACTCAAGCTTTGATAGCATTGCCGGCATAAGGAGGTTCCCATGCTAAATTTTAATCTGTCCAAGAAGCAGTTAGACATTCAAAAAAAGACACGTGAATTTGCGTTAAAAGAGATATTGCCCGTGGCATGGTACTACGACGAAAAAGATGAAATTCCGCTGACGGTGTTAAGAAAAGCGTATGATCAAGGTTTGATGAACAACGACATACCCAAGAAATATGGTGGTAATGGGTATGGGATTCTCGAAGGCGCCATCATGACCGAGGAGATCGCAGCTGCTTGCCCGGGTCTTGCCACCTCGTTGTTCGATAATTCACTGGGGGCGGAACCTCTTATTCTTTGTGCCAATGAGGCGCTCAAAAAGAGGTATCTTTCCAAACTGTTAAAAGAATTCAAACTGATCTGTTTTGCTACATCCGAACCCGGTATGGGCTCAGACGTCGCGGGTTTGCGTTGTGAAGCCAAGAAAGATGGAAATGACTACCGATTAAACGGAACAAAATATTGGATTACCAATGGGGGTGTGGCCGATTATTTTTCCGTATTTGCCACCGAAGATCCGAAATCCGGACATGAAGGCATCTGCGCGTTTATCGTGGAAAAATCATGGGAAGGTGTAACCATCGGTAAGGCCATACCCAAACTCGGCCAGCGCTGTTCTAATACCGTCGGTTTAAAATTAAAAAATGTCAGCGTTCCCAAAGAAAACATGCTGGCTCCCCCCGGAGAAGGCTTTATCCTCGCCATGAAAACTTTTGCCAGGACACGTCCGGTTGTGGGTGCCTTTGGTGTCGGGGGTGCCCGGAGCGCCATGGAGTTTGCCATAGATTACGCTAAAAAACGGCGGGCCTTTGGGTCAAAAATCGGTGATTTTCAGGCTGTTCAGTTCAAAATTGCCGAGATGTATCAGAAAGTTGAAACGGCACGCTTATTGGTTTGGAAGGCGGCATGGGAAGCGGACAAGGGGCTGGATCCGACCATAAACGCATCCATCGCAAAGTTTTACGCCACCGAAACGGCCCTGGAAGTCGTCAATGAAGCCCTCCAGATACTCGGGGGCTACGGCTATACCAAAATGTTTCCCCTGGAAAAACTGCTCCGAGACATTCGCCTTTTGAGAATATATGAAGGGACCAGTGAAATTCAGCGCATGATTGTTGCCGCGCATGCCATGTCCACCTATCAACCGGTGATGCCGCCCCTGGATGATCTACCGATATTTAGAGATAAAAACCCTCTGGAAACGGACAAAAAAGGGAGAATAATTTCTGCGTGGCGCTGCCCCATTTGCGGCCACATTCACCACGGGAAAAAGCCTCCCAAGGAATGCCCCTATTGCTTTTTCCCTCAAGCCGCCTTTAAGAAAATTTAGTTTTTTAAAAGCCGATTGGGAACATACAATCAGAAATCATATCTATCGTTTTCGCCAAGCCTGGGTGCGCATCAACAGATTCCGCGTCACAAAGAGGTGGATCAGACGTGCCCCGACATTGGTATAAAAAATCATCATGCCCATGGCTGCTGCGGGTGCGACATCACCGGCATCATCCATATTCATAACCGCCACCGAGGCAAGAGCTGTGTCCGGGGAGTAAAGAAAAATAACGGCAGAGACAGTGGTCATTGCATTGACAAACAAGTAGATCGAAATATCCAGAATCGAAGGCATACAGACCGGTACTGTAACTTTGGCCATGAGTTTGTAAAACGGTTGTTTAAGCGAAGAGGCAACCGCCTCGAATTCCCGATCCATTGGTTTTAATGCGGTTACAGCCGTGAGGTGGGAGACGGTGTAAAAGTGAGTGACCGTGCAGACAACCAGAATCGCCATTGTGCCGTATATTGATTTGAGCGGGTTTGCCGGATCGTTGAAGAAAAAGATATAGGCCAGGCCTAAAACCATTCCGGGAATTGCCATGGGCATCATGGCCAGAAACTGGAAACCGGTCCTGACGAGCAGAAACCCTTTTATTTTTTCAACCATATAGGCCCCGGAAAAGACAACGATTGTCCCGATAAAAGCGGTTAAAAGAGCCAGTTGGATCGAATTACCATAGGAAGCCCAC
>JASJGV010000390.1:0-4941 GCA_033791325.1 Desulfobacterales bacterium
GGACAGACGGGATTTTTCCTTTGATTACCAATACGGATCTGGCTGCTGGAGATGTCTTGAGAAGATATAAAGACCAGCCGTTTCTTGAAAAACGCATGTATACCAAAAAGACGGTTCTGGAAGTAGCCCCGGTTTTTCTAAAAAAGGAGAAACGCATTGAAGCCATGCTCTTTCTTTATTTTGTGGCACTGATGATAGTGTCGCTCATCGAACGAAAAATTCGTATGAATATGGCAAGGGAGAACATAGAGAAACTTCCCATTTTGCCGCAGGGAATGAATTCTAAAAAACCGACATGGAACAATATTCGATATTTTTTTCGAAATGTTCACTACTCGGAAATACTCCGAAATGGCAAATGTATACAAGCACTGTTGAAAGGGCTCAGTGCTTTGCATGAACAAATCAACCGGCTTTTAAAAGTTCCAGACTGGGTGTATGGAACCCTTCATGGTAGCTGGTGGCGGTTTAAGGGGACATAATCGAATTATCATCAAATTTGGCGGGGATATTCAAAAATTATTTTCAGGACGCGCGAAATGTAAGTTAATACTCATGATGAGAATGTGCAAAACGATAGTCGGTATTATACATCCCTTTGATTGATCGATGGGGGTAAATTGTAACGGAATTTCAAAAACAGTTACAAAATAGGAAAATTTAGACAAAAATTTATTTTAAATATCTTCTATAATTTTAAAATGTTACCGAAATTTAAATTCAGTAAAACTCGGGTTTCAGATGCCCGGAAAGTAAGATTCAAGTGCTCAAACGGTTTTATGGACCAAACTTCCTTTGCCGATGAATGCCGGCTAATAAGGCCACATAACATCCTGTATCAACATGGTTATTGACACACAACGCCATTTTTGCCATACTTATGGCCCACAAAAGAAAATTCCTATCTTTTTTAATGGAAAGATGGTAGAGTTTTTCGTAAGTCACGGAAAATAAAGATAAGTTCTGGCCTAATAACTATCCAAGATTACGTCAGGGTTCTCCATTATAAGGGCCAAGAAAAATATGCAACACCCCGCAGCAAGCTGCGGGGTGTTAATCCCTAAAAGAGAATATACTGCCCACCCGACCCTGCTTATCTTTTGACCCGACTACAACGTCGGGTCAATGGCCCCATCCTACCCATAAGAAACCATCGACGCGCCTTGGTTCTGAACCACAATCCGGCGCAATACCAGGCCAATTTAATTTTTCAGGGCCCTAACCTAAAGGTCTCCATCAGTTTTCATGCATGATTCAGGTTGCACGTTTTTGAGATCAAAAATTGCGTTAAGGGAAATACAATGTCCGCACAATTTGAGCAGAGCCGTGAAGTTAAGTGTATAACCGCTGTTACGCCCACAATTTCTAAATTGTTGGGGGTTACCCCTCCCACTTACTCGAACGCCAATAGCATCAAGGATGTCATTCGTGCCGCTGATCGTCAGGGGGTAGAAAGGGTTGAAAAATGCCTGATTTACGCGCCTGATGCCGTTGGCTTGCAGATGTTCCGAAAATATAGCACCCTGTTTGATGCCGTTTTAGCATGTGCACCGGTTTCCGTGCCCCTACGTTCAGTAATACCGCCAATAACGCCGATATGCTATGCGTCCATGTTTACCGGCGCTCAGCCTCAAGTCCACGGTATCCAAAAAAAAGAAAAACCCGTGCTGACGTGTGATACCATTTTTGATGCGCTGATCCGGTCTGGAAAAAAAATTGCCGTTGTCGCGGTGAAAGGTTCCAGCATCGACCTTATTTTTCGAAGGCGGCAGATGCGCTATTTCTCTGAGCCTGATGACCAGGAGGTTACCCATCGTACCCTCGAGGTGATCAAATCCGATTATTTTGATTTTATTGTGGCTTACCACTCTGAGTATGATGATACGCTACATGAAATGACACCCTTTTGTCCTGAAGCCATTGAAGCCCTGAAGCATCACATCCGTGCTTTTAGTGAATTCTCAAAATCAATGGACGTTTATTGGAAAAAATACCATCGAATGATATGGTTCGCCCCCGACCACGGCGCCCACATTGACTCACAAAGCGGCAAGGGTAACCACGGGGACAATGACCCGAAAGATATGCAGGTTCAGCACTACATCGGGATAAAACCCGGAGAGCACGATATCCCGGGATCAAATTGAGAACATTCTACGAAGTGAAGCATACTCTGGGAAGAAAGGAGGACCCGCCCGTCATATCGAGTTCGGATGACTCCGATCACACCGCATTCCTTCACGCGATACGAGCAGGACTTCCGGTTTATCTACAAACCAAAAAAGGAGATCGATTATGAAGTGCTTTTCCCAAAAAAACTGGTTTAAAGTAATTATTTTGACTGTTTTTTGTACAGCTCTGCTGGTTGGTGGCGATGCTCTGGCCGTTGAAAGAGGGGGCATTCTTACGCTTTGTACATCTTCATCGGTAAAAACGCTCGATCCTCATAAAGTGGTTGGCGATGAGTCCTACCATGCCACCTTCCACATCTTCAGCACCCTGACCCGGATCGGGTCTGACCTGACCGCCAAACCGGAATTAGCGGAATCGTGGGAGCATACCGACAAGGCCATGACTTGGACGTTCCATCTCAATAATAAAGCAAAATTTCACAATGGCCGGCCGGTGACGGCTGATGACGTCAAGTTCAGCCTGGATCGTGTCCTCGATCCCAAGCAGTCTCCCAGAGGCCACTCCAAAATCGGCCCGATAAAAGAAGTCATTGTCAAAGACAAGCATACGGTTGTCATCAAGCTTACCAAACCATATCTGGATCTTCCGGTGGATCTGGGAAGCGTTTTCCCCCGCATTATTGCCAAAGAGAATCTTAATGAGATTAACACCAAGCCCATCGGTTCCGGGCCTTTTAAGCTCACGAACTGGCAGATGGGCGGTATCACCAAACTGGTCAAAAATGATGACTACTTTCTCATGGGCGAGGACGATAAGCCGCTGCCTTATGTCGATGAATTTCGAATTGTTCCCATCAAAGAAAACTCATCGCAACTGGCTGCAATTCAGAGTGGTTCCGTGGACATCATGTATCGTCTGAGCTATGACCTGATTCCGACGGCTAAAAAATCGAACAAGGTCGTTGTGATCGGTGGTCCGACGCTGGGCTATCAGCCGCTGGTTTTAAATCTTGACCCTGTGATCGCCAAGGGTCAGGATGAGGAAAAGATGAGAATTTTCCGCAATGCGAAAGTCCGCGAGGCGTTCGCCTACATTCTTGACAGAAAAGCGATGCTGAATATCGCCCTGGGAGGCTTGGGAACCATTGGCAACGACCAGCCGATTCCCTCTTTTCATGCCTACGCCAACAAAAATATAAAACCTAAAAAACAGGATATTGCGCTGGCCAAAAAGCTTTTGGCCGAAGCCGGAGTTAAACCGGGAACCCACTTTAAACTATACACCAGCGCGGGCAGGGCGGGTATGTCCGAAATGGCCGTCGCCTTTCAACAAATGGCGAAAAAGGCGGATATCGTCATCGATGTTGAAATGATCGACATCTCCCGCTACTGGACCGATTACGATTTTAAAGCGCCTTTTATTGCCAGCAATTGGGGCGGCCGCGGGACCATCAACGCCTCCCTGAAACCTTATTATTATACGGGCGGCAGTTCCAACGAATCCCATTACAGCAACCCCGAGCTTGACAAAATTTTAGACCTTGCGGAAAGTGAAAGCGATTTTGAAAAGAGAAAAGCCCTTTATGGACAGGTCCAGCAGATCGTCAGTGACGCATGTGTCACCATCATTCCATATTACAAAAACTTTTACTCGGCGGCAACCCCAATGGTTCAGGGACTGGAGGTGCATCCGATAACCTATTTATACGTGGATCACATCTGGAAGAAGAAATAGGCTTTCCAATCAAAAACAATTGAAGGGGAACGGCGAGCGGGCTTGATCAAAAAGCGCGCTCGTCTCCTCAACACTTGCCAGCCACTCCACTTGTTTCTACAGACCTCCTTTTTTTCCGTATCCCAACAGGACAAGCACTATGAATGATTTCATTCCGTTTATCATCAAACGGTTAGGGGCGACCGCGATCACGCTCGTGACGATCTCAATGATCATCTTCGGTGTTTGCCAACTCATGCCGGGGGATGCTGTCGATATCATGTTGGGGGGCATTGCCCTGCAATCGTTGGGGGAGACCACGATTGAGGAGGTGCGCAAGGAACTGGGGTTGAATCTGCCTGTTTATCATCAATATTACAACTGGGCCGTCGGGATACTTCACGGCGATCTGGGCAACTCATATGTTATGAAAGCGCCCATTGCGCCGCTGGTGATCAGTCGCCTGAAGACCTCCCTGCTCTTAGCGGTACCGGCCTCTTTAATGATGATTGTTTTCGGCCTGTCGCTGGGGATAATATCGGCCGTAAAAGAAAAAACCTGGGTAGACCAGGCAATCTCCTTGGCCAGTCTTTCCATGCTGTCCGTGCCTTCCTTTCTGACCGGTTCGCTGTTTATCTACATTTTTTCCGTAAAGCTGAACTGGATTCCCGCGGCCTTTAACGCCCTGGATATGGAAGGAATGGGCACTTTGAAAATGCTGGGTTCCTATTTCGGTATTCTCCTGTTTCCCAGTTTGACCTTGGCCTTTGAAAGTATTGCCTATGTTAATCGCCAAACCCGGGCGTCAATGATCGAAGAGCTTAAAACAAATTATGTTCGCACAGCGGTGTTGAAAGGCGTCCATCCGCGAGATGTCGTTTTGCATCACGCGCTCCGCAACGGCCTTTTACCAGCCATTACGGTTATCGCTTTTAACATCGGACAGATCATTGCCGGCACCGTCATCATTGAGGTGGTGTTTTCGTATCCCGGCATCGGTAATTTGATGATCATGGCCCTGAAATTCATTTCCAGTCCGATGATCTATCCATTTATCGTAAAAAACACTCCGGTGCTGATCCATTCCCAGAGCAT
>JASJGV010000391.1:0-10899 GCA_033791325.1 Desulfobacterales bacterium
GTTTCACCGCCCCCCTCCATGCCTGGTGTTTGATCGGCCTCTGAACCGGCAATCATGGACCGGTACTTGTCGGTATCCATTACCATGGTTCTATCCATACCGCCGCTACTACCGACATCCCTTTCTTCTCCCTCGGCATAGGCAAACACGAGTGTGTGTTTACCGATACTCACCGTGTCTCCATGCCCCAGCCAATGCGTGGCAACGAGCTGACCATTGACAAAGGTGCCGTTCTTGCTCTTCAGATCTGTCAAGAGGTATCCTTTATCAACCGTATCAATCTTGGCATGCATCCCGGAAACCGCCAGATTCTCAATCACGATGTCATTGCTCTCCCGGCGTCCAATCGTAATGTTTCTCCCCTGGTCAAGCAGGAAATCATTGATCTTTGTATCCTTGAACTTCAATATGAGCCTTGGCATGTTATCATCCTCTTAATATTATCAATATTTATTGAAAAAATTTTGATAAAAATTTGAAGAATCCCCCTTTGGAAGATTTTGTGTTCTTTATCTTCAAAACGACAACGGTCACGTTGTCACCCCCCATGCGCTGATTAGACAGATCCACCAGTTTCCGGCAGGCTTTCTCCGGCTTTTCTTTTGCCACGATTTCGTAGATTTCTTCCTTTGAGATCTTCTCTATCAGCCCGTCAGACCCGATAACGAGCATGTCTCCCTTGAAGCACTGTATCTCGGATATGTCAGCCTGAACTGTTTCATTTACCCCCATGGCCCGGGTCAACATGTGCTTGAATTCATTGCCCAGGTTCTTGGTATTGTCAGGATCCATGGCTCGCTGTTCAGCAAGGACCGTATGGGGAACCGACAACAATTCAATGTTGCCGTCATGAATCAGGTAGATGGGACTGTCACCGACATTGGCAGAAATAAGTGTACTACCCGTAAAATAAACAGCTGAAACCGTTGAGCCCATACCGCGATAGGTCTCACTATTTTGGGATGCCTGGTATACACTCTTATTGGCCAGATGGATACCCGAAAGCAGTCGATTGGCTTCCTTGGACAAGGATTCATCAGGATCCGCCAGCTCTTCCACATCGTCATCCCCGGTAAAGCGCTTGATGTAATCCCATAGGGTTTCCACCACCAGTTTGCTGGCAACCTCACCCGCCTGGTGCCCACCCATACCATCCGCGACCACATAAAACTGATTCTCATCATTTAAATAAAGCGAGTCCTCGTTATTTTTTCGCTTCATACCGATGTCGGTAATTCCTGCAGATTCAATATGATACATGCTCTTCTTTTCTGTTTGAGTCTATGGTCCTGCTTCTATTTGCAATGGCGATGCCTGCTAGTGTTTGACAGGGTCTCTTATATCATAAATGGATTCAGGTCAAGTATCGCTCAAAGAAGAACCGGAGAATATCAGGCCCTTTTCCTATATCACGAGCTGTTTTTCTCCTTTTGCTGAACCATCATGGCGTCGATCCGCTGTCCGATCTGTCTGAGATGCGTGCACATCAGAGAAGCTTTTTGATAGCGCTTGCCCCTTTTTTTGATGAGGGCGTTATTCAAGACGGCTATGACCGGCTTAACAATTTTGGGGTTGTATTTTCTCGGATCCGGATGGGGTTCGTTCATGATTTTGTTCATCAGGGCCGCCGGGTTGTCGGCATAAAAGGGAAGTCGCCCAGTCATAAGCTGGTACATCATCACACCGAGTGAAAAAATATCGGATCTACCGTCTACCTTTTCCCCGGAAAATTGCTCAGGGGACATATAGTAAGGCGTTCCCTTGACGATGCCGGTCCGTGTCTGAGAGGTGGCGGTAATCCTGGCGATACCAAAGTCTGTGATCTTCACCAAATCGTTCTTCAGCAGCATGATGTTAGCCGGCTTGATATCCCTGTGAACAATTCCCCTTTCATGGGCATAGGCAAGACCGTCTGCGATATCGGCCATGTAGCCGATAACTTTACGCAAGGGTATCAAATTCTCTTTTTTTGTATATTTTCCCAGATCTTCGCCTTCCAGATACTCCATGGCAATATAGGCCAGGTCCTGTTCGTCTCCGGCATCATAAATGGTGACGATGTTGGGGTGTGATAATGTCCCGGCGCTTTCGGCTTCACGGAAAAATTTTTCTTTCAGACCTTTTATTTCAGACGCATCATACTCATCGGCAAAGCGAAATGTCTTAATGGCGGTGGTCCGATTGATTCTGGGATCCTTGCCAAGATAGACGATTCCCATGGCACCTTTGCCCAGCTGCCTCTCAACTTCATAGCGGCCCAGAGTCGGTTTGATATCAGTGCCGGTTACCATAAGACCGTCGCCTCGGGCGCCCCCACCCAGAAAGCCATCGCCAAATACCATGGTTTCGCTGGCTTGTAGCAATTTCTTTTTTCTCGCCGTCACATCTTTGAAATTGCTGTCGTTCTCTTCGATGTATTCGTAAACAGCTGCAGCTTTATTGAACTGGCGCTTCCGTTCGTAGTCAAGGGCCAGGTTATAGAGAATATCCTTCATCTCATTATCGACGGGTACTCGCCGGAACTTGTCAAAAGCCATATCCAGCATCCCCTGGCTTTGAAAGCTTACCCCGAGCATGCGGTTGGTCTCGGCTGACTCCCCCTCTACCTTGTCCCGATGGGCTTCCGTCACAAAATAACTGAGGCTCACCACGCCGATATAACCGATAATCAGTTCAATCAATGGGTACATGGACGGTAACCACATCCCGCCGGAAACAAATGCGAAAGCAGTGCCACCAATGAACAACAGCAACAGTGCCGCAAATACGATACCGGAAAGCAGTGCTTTCAGGCGTGGAAGAACCAATGCGATAATAATACCGATAATAACAATCACGATCAGTTCCGCTAGCTCGGCCCATGGCGGCTTTTGAATAAACACCTTGTTCAATATGGCCCAGATCGTATGGGCAGAAAACTCACCCACGGGCATGGTCGGATCCGTGGGGGTGCTGAGTGGATTCATGATACCCGCAGCAGAGGGACTCACCAGCACCAGTTTGTTTTTAAACACGCTGGCCGGTATTTTATCGTTGATAACATCAAAATATGAATAACTGCGAAAAGAATTTCGAGGTCCCTTGAAACTGATCAGCATTTCAGAATAGAGCGTCGTGGGCACGGTCACTTTAGATCCAAGATAGACCGCCGCCCCCAGATCGGCACGGATGTCCTCCATAGGCATATTCAAAAAGAGAGAGGCCACTCTCAAAGTGTAGGAGGGAAAGTAGAGCCCGTTGTATTCATAAAGAAGCCGCTCGCGCCTGGCAGTCCCATCCATGTCGTAACTCAAGTTGAAATGCCCGATACCTTTTGCGACTTCAAAAAAGGATGCTACCGGCAGAACGATCTCGCTGCCCCTGGGAACACTGAAACCACCCTCATTTTGGACATTTTGAATTGACTGGGCTATCAACGCCGGGTCGGGTTCTTCGCTCTTTTCCCCCACAACAGCCGATTCTTTGAAAAATATTGGCAGCACCACGTTGCCCGCCGCCTGCATTGCTTCCGTCAACTTCTTGTCGTTATCAAGTCGAACCTGTGCATTCTGCAACTCCCGAAAGAACGCTTTCCCCTCTTTACCGGTCTTTTTCAGAAGCTTTTTACCGAAAGTCACTTCCAGCGATTCAAGCTCATGTTGCCCCTCGCTGATTTCAGCCTCGGTAAGGAGCAGGTTGAGACCGATAACCTTCGGCTGTCCCTCGTTGATCTTGCTGATTCCAGTGGATAACAGTGACCGCGGCCACGGCCCGCGCCCCAGTTTTTCAATGGAATCTTCGTCGATGTCCACCATGACAATGTTGCTCTCAGCCTCCGGCTCGCCCCTGAGCTTCATCATGACATCGTAATACTTCAGTTCAAGTGTATCGATAAATTGAAATCGTACAAACCAGAGCCCAAGAAACAAGACCATGATACCCAAACCCAGAAAAAGTCCTGGATGTCTTTTGAGAAAGTTCATTTGATTTCCTTTATTGAAGAACATGCCTTCCTGCTATTTGGTCTTCATTGAATAGGACCCGTTCCAGTCTTGCGGTGGTGGTTTTTTCTTGTAGGAAGCACACCGGTCTCTCATTGCTTTGCTGGGACCGTCATCCGGGGAAATATTGAGAGCGGCATCAAACTTTTCAATGGCGGCCCCCCAGTGCCGCTGCCGGTATAGATGAAGCCCTTCGGCATACAGACCGGTCATTTTCAGCATGGTTTCATCGATATCTTCTGAATAACTCAGAACCTGGTATACCGTAACCGGCTCTGCCTTGCCAATGACATTGATGGCATCGATCTCCCTGCCCCAGACACGCTGACGGGCCTTCTTGAAAGTGGTTTCACAGACCAGGGTGTAAATGCCATAAATCTTATTGACCCCTTCCAATCGAGCGGCAGTGTTGACGGTGTCACCCATCATGGTGTAATCCATCCGGTGTCGGGATCCCATGTTGCCGACAACCGCAGGACCCGTAGACAACCCTATGCGCATCTTCAGTTCCGGCTTGCCCTCCTGGTGCCATTTCTCACGCAACTCACCGAGACGTTTTTGCATATCTACGCACGTCAAACACGCTGTCTCGGCCTGGTTTTCGAGAGCGTTTGGCGCACCATAAAAAGCGATGATCGCATCTCCCTCGAATTTATCCACGGTTCCTTCGTGCTTGAGAATTATATTCGTCATTTCTGTTAGAAATTCATTCAGGAGCTCCACCAGTTCATGGGGTGTCAGTTCCTCTGAAATACTTGTAAAGCCCTGTACATCAGAAAAAAAGGCGGTAATCTCTCTTTCCTCACCCCCCAGTTCCAGATTTTCCGGTGAGTCGATGAGCTGTTGGACAACTGTAGGGGCAAGATACGTGGAAAAGGCACTGCGGATAAAGCGTTTCTGCCTCGATTCGGAGAGATATCTATATACCGTAATGCTGATGTATACAGCAAGGATAACCATCAGGGGGTAAACCATGTTCAGAATCCATCCCTGCCGGCTGAACAGATACTGACAAAAAAGGATGTGACCGAAAAAAAGAACACCTACCGTGAAAACACCTGAAAAAACGCCGGCTCTTGGCAAAACAACTCCCAGGAGAAGCCCGGCCAGAACAATCGCCAGAATATCGAAAACAGCCGCCCATGTAGGATGATACAGAAACTCTCCCCTTAGAGCACTGTCGACGATACTGGCGTGAATTTCAACCCCTGGGAAAACACTCGCAAAAGGTGTCACCCGCATGTCGTAAATGCCGATGGCTGTAGCACCAACAATAACCGCTTTTCCTTTTAGTTCATTCTCCGGCACTTTGTCGTTTAGAATGTCCGTCACTGGAATATGCCTGAAGGACTTGGCATCTCCACGATAATTGATCATGATACGACCGAGTTCATCCGTAGGGATCTCAATATCGTCGAACTGAATTTTCTCGATACCATATTCAGCAACGACCACAAGCGGTTGTGTATCCTTGAAAGCGCTCAGTGTCATAAGGGACAGGGGCGCATACATTTCATCTGAATAATCGATAATCGCCGGTATCCAGCGAACCACACCATCTCTGTCCGGAAACATGTTGAAAAAACCTGAATAGGGTGTTGTCTGGGAAATTGTGGTAATATTCGCGTTGGCAACCTGCGCCTCTATGAGGGGTATATCCATGGCTTTCTCAGAACGAAACTTCACCTGATTATAGCGCGATGACTGGATATTTTTACGTTGGATTTTGAGAAGTTCTTCGTCAAGATCACCGGAATGCAATTTCTCCATCTGGAAAAAGTAACCCAGAACAACCTTTGCTTTTGATTCGGCAATGGCGTCCGCCAGTAGCTGGTCATTATCCGAAGCCTGCTTTAACTCCTCCAGATAGGCACGGTTTCTGTCATCAAGAGTCGTAAGATTCTTTTCGATATCCTCGATCGTCTTGATGACACTCTTTTCATCCGGTTCGAGAAAACCAACATCAAAGGAGATAACCCTGGCACCTGCCGCCGAAAGCTTGTCTACGAGATTCGCCATTTTGGATCTGGGCCAGATCCATTTACCCTCTTTATCAATACTCTCTTCATCAATAACGGCCAGGACCACATCGGATTCGTTCTCGGGACCCCCCCGACTGACATAACGCAAATCAATGGTTTTCAGCTCCATCAGTTCTATAAATGGTATTTCAATGAGATAAATGAAGATACCTGAAAGAATCAAGAGAATGGATAAGGTCAAGGGGTTGAAACGAATCATTTTTTTCAGAGAAGTGATCATGGAAGGTAACCTCTGTCTTGAAAATCGCTCAATTTGGTGAAAAAGTGATAAACGACAGCACTTTATTGCAAAATGCCCGAAAAGTCAATACTGACATAGGTGTCATACGACCTCGAATATTGTTCATAGGCACGTTCACCCGATGTTTCTGTTTGACGGATTTTTTCAGAGTGTTTATATATAAAATTGCATAGCAATTTTATATTGAGTAAATCGGGAGAAGACAATTGAACGAACAGGAAACACTACGGATAGAGAAGGTTCGGGCATCAATAAATAAACAAGATATCGACACCCTCCTGGTTTCCACACAGGAAAATCGCCGATATCTGAGCGCTTTTACCGGAGAAGACACCCAGTGTGATGAATCTGCAGGATCCCTTTTTATTACCGGGAACGAATTGATTCTGGCCACCGATTCACGCTTTGACCTTCAGGCAGCCAAAGAATCGGAGAAATTTGAGATCATCTGCTATCGGGAAGGTCTTGCCAAAGCCTTGCCGGATATCCTCAGGCAGCTGGGTTCAAAACGTTTGGGCTTAGAGTCGACTCGAATGTCTCTCAAACAGTTCCACGCGTTCGAGAAAATAATCTCATCTGATAACATGGGTACAGAGCTGGTTCCCACAGAAAACATCGTTGAACAGATTCGTGAAATCAAAGATGAAGAAGAAATTGAAAAAACCAGGCAAGCCCTGTTGCTGGCGGAAAAAGCATTTGTAAGGGTGCTCCGGGAAATCCAACCGGGTATGACGGAAAAAAAGATTGCATGGCTGCTGGAAAAAAAGATGCGTGAATCAGGAGCGGAGGCCCTGTCATTTCCATCTATTGTTGCTTCCGGACCAACCAGCGCCCTGCCTCACGCCATTCCCGGTGACCGCACATGGACGAAGGGAGAACCGCTTCTCTTCGACTGGGGCGCCAGGTTGAATGGATATTGCTCAGACACTTCCAGGACTCTTGTTTTGGGTGAAGCTGACAGTACATTTCAAAAAGTCTTTCAAACCGTTGTCGATGCGCAAAAGAAATCCATCGATGCTATTCGGGATGGAGCCAGTACCCGGGAGGTGGACCGTATTGCAAGAGACCATATAGAAAACAAGGGATTCAAGGGAAAATTCGGACATGGCTTAGGACATGGGACAGGACTGGCCATACATGAAGCACCACGGCTAAGCCCTCTGAGAGACACTGTTTTGAAAGCAGGTATGCTGGTCACCGTAGAACCCGGCATCTATCTTCCCGAGTGGGGCGGTGTAAGGATTGAAAACCAGGTTGTCGTGAGAGACAAGAGCGCTGAAGTGCTGAATACTCTTGACGAAGATATTTCCTTTACGAATATCTGACGAAACTGCAAATGTTTTAAGTTTTAGGTTTTACGTGTTAAGTATCCGCCTGAAACCATTTTTCTAACCTGAAACCTAAAACCTAAAACTTTATACCGGTTTAATTATGTCTAATATGGACACACGGGTCGACCAGTACCTGCATTATATCCTGGTGGAAAAAGGGCTTGCCCCAAAAACCATCTCCGCCTACAGCAGAGATATTGTCAGGTATCTGGCATTTTTAAAAAAAAGTCGGATCCATCACATTGAAAAAGCCGATAACAAGATCATTCTTCAGTATCTCATCCATCTCAGAAACCAGGGCCTGGGTACCAGTTCCAGGGCCAGACATCTGGTAGCCATAAGGGGCTTTTATACTTTTCTGGTTCAAGAAAAGGTTCTCCCAAAGAATCACGCCAAGATTGTTGAGCTCCCCAAGCGGCATGTCACGCTACCGGATGTGCTGTCTGTCGCCGACGTCAGAAATCTCTTGGAGGCACCGGATCCAACAACACCGTCCGGTGCGAGGAATACGGCAATGTTGGAACTTCTTTATGCTGCCGGATTGAGAGTCTCCGAACTCATCCATCTAAAACTGATGGATGTCAATCTCGAGGGCTGCTTTCTGCGTGTACTGGGCAAGGGGTCAAAAGAACGGATCGTTCCCTTTGGTACGTATGCAAAAAACAGGATCGACGATTATCTCGAAACCGCACGGCCTGCTCTCCTGAAAGGCCGGATGAGTGCCTATCTGTTTGTGGCCAGGGCCGGCAAACCCATGACCAGGCAGGGATTCTGGAAACTGCTTAAGAAATATGCCCAAAAATGTGGCACGTTGAAACACATCACGCCACATACCCTGCGACATTCATTTGCCACCCACTTGCTGGAAGGCGGCGCCGATCTCCGTACGGTCCAGGTCATGCTCGGACATGTTGACATTTCCACCACGCAGATATATACGCACGTTGCCCAGAAACATTTAAAGGAAATTCATAAAAAATATCATCCAAGAGGATAGTCAATGCATCAAGCCAATCAATTGGGATGGTGGATACAGGGTGAGGACAGACCAGGGATAGGTCATGATGCCGTCAATTCAGCCTTAAAACAGGTAGAGAAACCGATTTATGTTATCGATGCCGAAGGGCAGATCGGTGTTACCCGGGGGGGGGGCGTCGTCAGTGCGGGGCTGCCACCCCATAATCCCGCATACCAGGAAAAAAAATTCCCCTGGATAGCGTTTGTACCGCCACTGCATCCATCAAGCATGGGAAGCCCTGATTTCATGCGCACCTATGGGCTTCGTTACCCCTACGTCGTCGGTGCCATGGCAAATGGAATAACATCGGTAAAAATGGTCGAAGCGGCAGGACGGGCAGGCATGTTAGGTTTTTATGGCGCCGCAGGCCTTGCCATACCGCAAATTGAAACAGCGATTCACCACCTTCAAGCAACAATGGGCGGATTGCCGTTCGGGTTCAATCTGATCCACAGCCCCGGCGACCCGAATCTGGAGTTGGAAACCGTTCATCTTTATCTCAGGCACGGCGTTCGCCTGATCAGCGCCTCCGCTTTCATGAACCTCACACTCTCCCTGGTATATTACCGTATAAAGGGGATACAAAAGGATGAGAACGGCATCACTTCAAGCCCCCAAAAAATCATTGCCAAGATATCACGCGAGGAGGTCGCTAAAAAGTTTCTTGCGCCACCGCCGGAAAAATTCATCCGGCAGCTCCTGGATCTGGACTGGATCACCTCCCAGGAGGCCCTTTTGGCAGAAACGATCCCCATGGCCGATGCTTTGACCGCAGAAGCGGACTCCGGGGGTCACACAGACAACCGACCGGCACTGGCTCTACTTCCTACTATGATCTCCCTCAGAGATCGGGCTAGGACACAATTCAATTTTGAAACACCTCTCAGTATCGGGCTTGGGGGAGGAATTGCCACGCCCGAATCGGCCGCGGCAGCATTTGCCATGGGGGCGGATTATATTGTAACAGGTTCCATCAACCAGGCCTGCGTGGAAGCCGGCACTTCGGACACGGTGCGTCAGATGCTTTCAGAAGCCCGGCAAGCTGATATCACGATGGCACCCGCTGCAGATATGTTTGAAATGGGTGTCAAAGTTCAGGTGTTGAAACGGGGGACCATGTTCCCGCTTCGGGCAGGAAAGCTCTATGAGCTGTATACATCCCATGACACGTATGAGGACATCCCGGGTTCTCAGAGAAAGATTCTTGAGAAGGATTTTTTCCGCAGATCGTTCTACGAGGAATGGGCCCATACAAGAAATTTTTTTCTGGACAGGGATCCCGTTCAGATCGAAAAAGCGGAAAAAAATCCAAAACACAAAATGGCGCTTGTTTTCCGTTCTTATCTCGGCCAGTCATCCAACTGGGCCAATACGGGTGAAGCCTCCAGAAAGATCGATTACCAGATCTGGTGCGGGCCCGCCATCGGTGCTTTCAACCAGTGGGTGAAAGATAGCTTTCTTGAATCAGCCCATAATCGGCAAGTTGTCGTCATTGCCCTCAATATTCTTCTAGGAGCGGCCATCGTTACCAGGAGACAATGGCTGAGGCAACAAGGGATTTTTCTTCCTGATTCCCCCACTCGCATAGAGCCACTTGAACTCGAAGCAATCCAAGAGTTGATAGGCAAAACTTAGTGAGATAAATCTGACTCAGAAGGCAGGAGGCAGAAGACAGAATGCATGTACCTGATGATAAAGTCCCTTCTAGTAACCCGGTGCCGATCCCTATGCACCCGGGTATCTACGCTTCCTCTTGCTGTAAACACTCTGTAAAGATCTGATAAACTTTTGTAATATACAATATCCTAGCCGCCATCCAGTATGGCACGCCATCTGATTTGTCGGGTCCGGTAACAGGCTCTCCGTCTTTAAGCCAGTTCTCTATATACCGCTCCGTAACGATTCTGGCGCCTTTTCCATGTGATCGTTCCTGATCAATCACCCTCCTAACCATGTATGAATGTTTCTCTACCGCTTGGCTGGTTTCATGGTTCATGAATATATAAATACGGTATTCTTTGACGGATTTTTGAACAGAAGATGGTTCTTCAGGAAGCGGATATGAAAAATACTGGTTCGCCACCCATTCCTTCAAATCTCGCAAGATAATTTTTGTTACGGGAATCGATAATTTTAGATCCGCCACCAGATGTCCACCCAGGTAGACCTGAAACGCCTCCGGCAAACTGTACTGGCGCGCAAAACCCGATTGAAGCCCCCCCAGAGGATCGGGTGGCAAAAATTCCCGGGACCATCGTTTCCAGCGGGACAACTTGAAACCCAACCG
>JASJGV010000392.1:0-3010 GCA_033791325.1 Desulfobacterales bacterium
TAAAACAAACCGCAAGGCTTCGCCCGCTTCGGTATCCACAACCATCTTTTCTTTGACCTTGGGTTGCTTGAAAAATGAAGATTTCTTTAGCCTGACAAGGTATTTGGTAATATTTTTTTCAAAAACCCGGCTGTTTCCGGAAATCAGGCCCTCAATGGTCAGCACCTTCCCGGACTTTTTTATTTTCTGCGACGCAACCGATCCCATGATCGCCTGTACGCTGGTCAATTTCACATTCTCGGGTGTAACGGCAACAAGCTCCGCGATAATCGCAGCAGGCAAATAATAGCTGGCTGCCGCGGAGTAAGCTTTCATTTTATTAACGGCCTGACCCGTCACGCTCGCCATAAAGTTACGGTCCAAATTCGGGCTGTAGGCCGCCAGTTCTATTTTCAGGGGGGTTGTTTTGTCCTTAATCTCATTTACCTTTTCAATTTGATAGTAAAAAACCCCCATGGCCACACAGATCAGCCCGATAAACACGATATTTGCAACCTGGTTGAATCTCTTAGCAAATGCTTTTTTGCCTTTATGCACGTACGTGAAAATAAAGTTGGGAGTGGTTCCATTTTCAGACAGGGCCATACCGGCCGCCGGGACAAAAATATCTCTGTTTAAAGCCGAATCACCCTTCCGGCCGATGGCACTTGCTTCCGGCACGTTTCCAAATTGATCCATCGGCTCAACCGGCAGCCCCAGTTGTTCGCCGACGTAGGTGGCGACACTTCTTTTAGAGCTCAATTCTCCGGAAATATAGACGTTGTCAATGGACTTGCTATCAAAATTAAGTCCAAAATGCTCAAGGGTCATCTCTACCTGCCGGATCACCCGATCAAGGGCCGGCTTGACCATCCTGAATACCAGTTTCTCCCTTTTCAGGTCAGGCAAAGCGTCCTCTGCAGACAGCCTTGCTTCAAGAAATTCGGCAAACAGTTTTTCCGCTTTTTTCAGATTGGGGCTGCTCTCCATCGTTGCCGGCGGGACCTCTTCTTCCGGAGCGTCGAGGGTCAAGGCATCTTCTGAGGGGCTATCTTTTTTGTCGAGAGTTTCCAGGATTGCCTGAACCATGCTCCGGGCCCCGGCCTTGATATCCCTTGAAAGAATAAGTACATTTTTTGAGAATATGGCGATTCGGGACCAGTCCCGGCCGATGAAAAGCGTGCAGACATTTTTCCCGGAACTTACTATCCAACCGGCCCTGAGCAGGTTTTGGATAGCAAAGGGAACAATCGAAATCCCCTTGAGGGGCCAGCCGGCGTTGCTGAAAAGCTCCTGGGTTGCATGTATATCACTTTTGGGAGCCGTGTAGGCAATCACGTTCATCTTTTGCTCACCGTCCGCATAGGCGGTGGTGTCAATCACCTGGAAATCAAAGATCTGGGAATCCTCAATGCCCGTCTCTTTCTGGTAGGCCCATCTAACGGCATTGGGAACCTGCCTGGTGGGCACCTTGGGTATCTGCAGAAAGCGTGTTTCCACATCCGCGGACGAGATGGTCGCCCAAAGAGACGGGGCCTTATATTTGCCGACCAGTTCCTTTACCGAACTTTTGAGCAGCTTGACAAACGCGTCACTGCCCTTTTTAGTGTCCGGTCCCAAGGCGATGCGCCTGATCTCCAGAAGCTTCTGCCTTTTTTCAGACACCCGGTTAACAATCGCCAGGGTGATGTCGTTTTCGGTGATGTCAACGCCGACCTTTATGGCCTTCCTTAGGTGGCGTTTGGCAGGGGTTTTAGCTCTACGTTTGAACAGTTTTTTGGGGGCCGGTTGCGCCCCCTCTGTTCCGGTTGGCGCCGTGCCCTTGTTTTTGATCAGTTCGAGGAGTTTCTCAGTAGAAGTTATGTCGTTTTTTCTGGCCAATTCTGCTCTCCAGAGGGCCCTGGTGCCAGCAATGGACACCGGATGAGCGAATCCCTATAATTTGGTATAATTTTATATAATTTACTATATTCACCATAGTAATCAACTTTTGTCAAGGAATATCAACCGTTATACCCTCCTGCGCCGAATTATTGTTTGGGTTGTAACACCCCCGGAGATACAGTGCAAAAAAACAAAACTTAAACAAAGGCACTGGCGTGCCCCTTTGGGTTTCCGGCAGTGCGGGAATCCCAAAGCCACCGTTTCACGGTTGGTAGTTTACGCTTGCATAAGACACTGTTTCAATGTATTATTTTGGACTATTATTGCCGATCTTAAAACGGAAATCTGCAATGCGCTTCATTCTGCGGCAAATCCGTTCAGGTATGTAAACTCTGTTCACCGGGCAAGTGCTTCATGGGAGGGGAGCTCCTGATGGATGAGAATAAAAAGGTCCGTGTCTACCTGACCGACCACATGGTTCTATTAGGCTTCGCATTAGCGATTGTCTACTGGATACTGGACTCGATCCTCTATGTATTTCTAAGTTATGATGTCGATTTTTTCTATCATATCACCGGTCTGAACTTAAACGAGATCTGGACCCGTATGATCGTCTGCTGCCTTTTTATTATCTTTGGATCGCACTCGCAGTACACCATTAATAAACGGAAAATCATCGAAAGGCAGTTGCAGAAAAGCGAGGAGAAATACCGAACAATCCTGGAAAACATAGAAGACGGCTACTTTGAAATCAACAAGGCCGGACAGATCACTTTTTTCAACAACGCCCTGTGCAATATTCTGGGTTATCTTTCCGATGAAATAAAGGAAATTGACCAGGGAGTCATCTTTAACAGAGAAAACTCCTCCAGGGCATACGATACGATTAAAGATGTGTGGGCCACCGGACAGCCCGCCAGCATCTTCGATTTGCTGATAACCCGCAAAGACGGGACCCCGGTATACACCGAGGCATCCATTTCGCTGATCCGCAACCAGACCAATGAACCCGTGGGATTCAGGGGCGTACTGCGGGATGTGACCGAACGTAGAAAAGCGGAAGCCCTGGAACAGGAAAAAAGCGCAGCTGAATACGCCACCAAGGCCAAGAGTGAATTTCTGGCCAACATGAGCCATGAAATCCGTA
>JASJGV010000393.1:0-5069 GCA_033791325.1 Desulfobacterales bacterium
TCGAATCCATCGGTGACTACTATGCCTGCGCCCGTATTTCAGAAGCCCCCGTACCCACGGGCAAGATGATCTCCAAGGGCCTCGGTGCAGAAGGATTGGGCTGTTTTATCGCTGGTATCCTGCAGACAGCCAACGGTACCACCACCTATTCTGAAAACATCGGTTCCATTGGTCTGACCAAGGTGGCCAGCCGGCGCGTTGTACGCTGCGGAGCAGCTGTAATGCTGTTCATCCCGATAATCGGCAAATTTGGTGCTGTTCTGGCAACACTCCCACAGCCTGTGGTAGGGGCTATGTTCGTGGGTCTGTTCGGCATGATCGCATCCGTGGGCCTCTCCAACCTGCAGATTGTCAATCTGAACAACTCCCGAAACCTGTTTATTATCGGCATCAGTTTCTTCGCCGGTCTGAGTGTGCCTTATCATTTTAACCCGATGCTATCGGCCAACGCAGTACCCATTGATTGGAGCAGCAGTGGGCAGATCATTAGCGTTCTCGGCAACATCCTCCAGGCGATCTTGACTACCGGGATGGCCGTCACCGCTATACTCGGCATTATCCTTGACAATTTTCTCCCCGGTGCCTCACGTGCGGAAAGAGGTCTGGAAGTCTGGGAAAGTGAAGCTTCCGACGAAGCCTGGGAAGAAGCAGAAGGTAAATGGGCGGCCATGGAAGAAGGTGAAATGCGACCCGTATAAAAATAAAATCGTTTCACGATTTTATCGTACGCGGTTGTACCGCTATTTATTCATTAGATAAACAAAACCAATCGGAGGGCAGGTTTCATAGACCTGCCCTCTTTATTTCTTGATATCAAGAGCAAGAGCATTCAGGATTTCACTTGACCATTGCTGCAGCCTGAATGTAATGAAGATGGGAAACTAAATTACATAAGCTTTATATTATCACTCGAACCCTTGATCCCTATGACCCTTTTTTCGTTACTTCTGAATGGAGTCAACCCTTGCCTAAATCTCTCATGACCATTGTCTACATCCTCCTGATCGGCGTGGGATTATTGGCCATGTATGCGCTTTTGAATGCGGGCAATTCGAACAGCCTGCTCAGGTCTGTTTTCCCTGACCCATCTACAGACGTCTATATTGCCGTAATATCTTCCTTTGTTGTTTTTGTCCTTGGGTTTGTGGTTTTTTTCAATCGAGACAACCAGGGATTCCAAAATGTGATCGAGATGAACAACGAACGGATCAGAGAGCTCAGAAGCAACGGTCAAACAGACAAAGAAATAGCCGATTCGATTCTTGCGGCCATGGGCAGTCGCAGCGGGTACAAACACAACATGGCCAAAAAGAAATTGGTAATATATTTGGCTGAATTTAAATGAGCTGTTAGCGACAAACCGCAAGCCGACTAAGAGCTAAAAACCAAGAGCCAAGAGCTAAAAATATGACCGGGCTTTACGCCAACCAGCAATGGGTTTTTATAGCGATTATATTTTTTGGTATTATCGCTTACATCGCCTTTATTCGCCAGCGGGACCGTAAATGGATAGAAAAAAAATTCAGGGGGCAGAAGATTCTGGCCATGAGCTTCGGTGTCAATTATTTTGGAAGAGCCAGCGAACCGGGTAAACCCAGAAGCAGCAGCGGGTTCCTCCTGCTCTTGCCGGACCAGGTATTTTACCGCAGTCGTAGCGCCAGATTGGAGTTGAGTATCCCTGGTGCAAATATTGCTCATGTGTACCCTGACAACAGTTTAAAAGGCGTTGACCTGCACCAGTCCGTCGTAAAAATTGACTTTATAAATGAGCGTGGCAATAAAGATGCCGCTGCTTTTAAAGTCCCCTACCCGCCTCAGTGGATACAGGTCATAAAAAATAATTTGCTCCATAAGGTCGAAAGCATTACCGAAAAAACAGACTCTTTGTAAGGACGGAAGACACTTCCAGCACCATAAACCGTGATATGATGCAGGAGACTGGCCCTGTTTACCCCAACGTTGCAAAAGCCGGAGGGCTTCAGAGCCAAGGCGTCGAGGGTGAAGCTGTAGTTGTATTACCGCGAACCCTTGACAATACCGGACAATGCGCCACTGCTGAGCGGAAGCCTTCCCACGGGGATACTTGAGCCTGTGAACCCTTTTTGTCAAATCTGAAGGCCATCCTTTTCAAATCAAGTAAATGGTTATTTTTATTTTAGCATAAATATCAAATAGTTAAGTGTTTTTTACTAAATATTATAATATTTAGTATATTTTGCTTTTGAATATATTTTTAGAATCCTGTTGACAAAGGATTATCCATAGCATATTCAGCAAAAATTGACCGGACAAGCCGGCTTTCATCATAGGGAATCCATTGAAGGCATATGTTTAAAACCGCACGCCCAAGCACAATCACACAGAAAATCATTGATCAGATCAGAACCGCCATTCTGGCGGGCAAACTGAGACCTGGTGATGTACTGCCCCCTGAAAAAGAACTCATGGAACAGTTCGGAGTCAGCAAACAGACCCTTAGAGAGTCCTTGAGAGCACTTGAACACATGGGGCTGATCGATGTCAGGAAAGGAATTGGCGGTGGCGCCCATATTGTGGAGGTGGATATCGAAGTCACCAAACAAAGCCTGGCCAATTTTCTCTATTTTAAAGATTTAACGATTGAGGATCTTTCAGAGCTGAGAAAACTGCTCGAACCACACGCTGCAGAAAAAGCGGCCAGAGACATTTCAAAAGAAGACCTCGAACACCTGAGGCAGCTGAACGACACAGCCAGAAACGACCTGCGCAAGAATTTCCTTCAGGAACTGAGTCACAATGAAATCAATTTTCACCGGGTCATCGCTAACAACACAGGTAACCCCATTCTGATACTCATCCTAGATTTTGTGGAAAACCTGCTGGAAGATTTTAAAAAAGTTCTCAAACCTGACCAGAAGTTTTCTGAATCTGTGCTGGACGCCCATGACAAAATTTACGATGCTATTTGCAACAAGGATCCAGACAGGGCAGCAGCCGAGATGTATCAGCATGTCCATGAAGTAGAGCTGCATCTCGCCAAACTAAAAGAGGATGTCGATTTATGGCAGACCCGCATCAAGCAGAGGTGATGCTTCTGGCTTGATCTCTACACACGATATATTATATCAGAGGCTGGAGACAGCAATATATACAACGCCGGGAACTTGATTGTTTCACTCGGTGTTCCATTAAAAATACCAAAAGGCTATTTTTTTCAATTTAGACAAACAGGAAAAAGGAGAAAGCACATGGCATTGTCACTAATTAAAAATTACATTAACGGTGAGTGGGTAGAGTCAAATTCGACAAACTTCGGGGATGTGTTTAACCCTGCAACCGGAGAACAAAGTGCAAAAGTTCCATATGGAACAAAAGAGGATGTGGATGCAGCGGTAAAGGCTGCCAAAGAGGCCTACTGGGAATGGAGAACCACACCACCCCTGTCCAGAGCCCGATACCTTTTTCGTCTAAAAGATGCTTTTGAAGAAAACTTTGAAGAGATCGCGGAAGTGCTCACCATTGAACAGGGCAAAGCCATTGATGAATCCCGGGGTGAAGTCCGCCGTATGATTGAAAATGTAGAGCATGCCACGGGTGTAACCACCCTTATGTGTGGCTATACACTGGAAGATATCGCCAAAGACATCGACTGCTATGGCCACCGTCAGCCCATGGGTGTTTTTGCAGCCATCGTTCCTTACAACTTTCCCGCCATGGTGGCCTGGTGGTTTCTGCCCTACGCACTTGTCAGCGGCAACACCTATATTGTGAAGCCCTCTGAGCAGGTGCCCATGACCCAGACCAAAATTTTTGAGATCATGGAAGAAATCGGTCTCCCGGAAGGAGTCGTCAATATGGTACACGGCGCTCACGATGTGGTGAATGGTCTGCTGGATCATCCCGATATCGAAGGAATTTCATTTGTGGGTGCCTCTCCCACGGCAAAATATATCTACCAGCAATGCGGGGCCACCGGTAAGCGGGTTCAAGCACTCGGTGGGGCAAAAAATATCGTTGCCATCATGCCGGACGCCGATCTGGAGCAGAGTATGCCTTCCCTGACCACGTCGTTTTTTGGATGTGCCGGTCAGCGATGTCTCTCTGGTTCCGTCCTGGTACCCGTGGGCGATATTGCGGATGAACTAATTGAAAAATTTGTCGCCGCTGCAAAGGACATAAAAGTGGGCAACGGCTTGGACGAACAGACCTTCATGGGTCCCCTCATCAGTGCCGCCCACAAACAGCGTGTCCTGGACTATATTGAAAAAGGTATCCAGGAGGGTGCAGAGCTCGTACTCGACGGTCGTGACTTCAAGGTGGAAGGCTATCCCAACGGCTTTTTTGTGGGCCCCACCATCTTTGACAACGTGACACCGGACATGACCATTGCCAGCGAAGAGATCTTCGGCCCGGTGGTGAGTATCGTTCGCAGGAAAAATCTCGATGAGGTCATCGAACTTGTCAACACACGCAACTACGCCAATGCATCCTGTATATACACCTCAAGCGGACCCACAGCGCGAGAATTCAAATACCGGGTCACACCGAGTATGGTTGGCATCAACATCGGTATCGCCGCCCCCATGAGCTTCTTCCCCTTTGGAGGCGCTGGCAACTCCATGTTTGGTGACACCAAGGGCCACGGTCAGGAAATTTTTAATTTCTTCACCGACACCAAGGTTGTCATTCAACGATGGTTCTAGAAAAATGACATAGCCAGGGGCTGACTCGTTAACCGGGCAGCCCCTGACAAAGGAGACAACATGCCACTGATCAGCTTTGGAAGTATATTAAGTTTCGCAGAGGAGCTAGAAAAGAAGGATGAGGCGTTCTATACTGCTGCCGCCTCAAATCCAGCATTTGCCGAACACAAGGATCTTTTTGATCATTTTTTAAAAGATACCCGTAAAAATATTAAGGATGTGCAGCGTACCCGCCGTGAGAATGTAACCGAAATGATCCTGGAACCTGTAAAGGATTTTACCCGCACACCCTTTTGTGAAGAAATTGATCCTGCAGAATCCAAAACCATCACGGAAATCCTTGAGGCAGCAAAGTGTCTTGAAAAAAGAACCGAGAGATACTACGCT
>JASJGV010000394.1:0-2719 GCA_033791325.1 Desulfobacterales bacterium
ATAGGCGGACCAATTGTCGGGTTGATAGTTGCCCTAATGGTTATATAGGCGATAAAGATACCGGCCAGCATAAAACCTGGGAAAAAAGCACCAGCGTAAAGTTGGCCCACCGAAACTTGGTCAATCATGCCGTATATGATCAGCATGATACTTGGGGGGATAAGAATTCCAAGGGTACCGCCAGCTAGGATTGAACCAAGTGCAATGTATTTATCGTACTTTCTACGCAGCATCTCTGGCAGAGCAATCACTCCCATGGTTACTTCGCTCGCGCCTATAATTCCTACCATGCAAGCAATCATCGTGCAGGCAACAACTGTCGCTGATGCAACCCCGCCCTTAAGCCACCCCAACCATTGGTGGATCATTTCATAGATATCCGAAATTAATCCTGCCCGTTCTAGTATGCATGCCATAACGATAAAAAGTGGGATGGCGCCAAGCAAATAATTATTCATCAGTCCAAATATTCGGGTGGGGACGATAGCAACCGCGTTAGGACCTAAAAGCAAGGCTGTAAATATTACCCCCACTGCACCCGTTGAAAACGCAATGGGCAATCCTAAAAACATGAGGATCAACATTGATCCAAACATCCAAATGGTAATCCATTCAATGCTGAGCTCGATCACTAAATGCTCCTTCCGGAAATAGCCATGTGGAGATCACGTATGAACCAATTTATTCCCTGCAACAAGAAAAGAAGTCCGCCGAGCGGCATCATAAATTTAACACAATAAAGCGGCGGACCCCAATCGGTAAATGACATCTCACCAGGTACCATAATACCGAATATTTTTCCCCCAGCCATCATCATCTGCGAGCTCCAATAAAATTCCCAACAAAAATACATAAACGAAAATGCGTAAATAAAGAAGAAAACGGAAGTAAAAACATCAAGAATTGCCCTCCCACGCACAGATAAAAAAGAGTAAAGTATATCTACTCGTACATGCCCTCGGTAATAATGGCAGTATCCACCCAGTGTTATATACATGATTGCAAACAAAAGCGTCATCGATTCATGCCCCCAGTTTGTCGGCATGTTAAACAAATACCTCATCATTACCTCGAAGCTAATGACAAAAACCGCAAGCAAGAGAACGATAACCATCACATGGCCGGTGAATAAATTAATTTTATCTACTGCTGACATATATCTTTTTAAACGCGCCATGCATAACTCCTCTATTTGTTTGCCTTACCACTGGCAGTCATACTGCCTGTTAATCCTTTTGGAACAAATCTCACAAAGATACACTTCTAAATTTTGAGGCATGGAGGGCAATACGCCCCCCATGCTATTAGTTTTATAAGCTTATTCGTTTGCCTTTACTATCTACAAGATCCGCATCCGTATAATAGCCAACCTTCGTGGACTTCATGAACTCCCATTGAGACATGAAGGCTTTCATGGCAAGAGGCTCTTTCTTAGCCCATTTCACCCATAATTCAGGGGCGAACCTTCTAAACTTTTCGATATCCGAATCCTTCAGCCGGATAATCTCAACCCCTTGTACCTCTTGAAACTTCTTATAGGCTTCGATATCCGCTGCTTGGATCGCCGTGTACTGTTTCCAGGAAAAATCCTTCACTCCAATCTCGAAAAGCTTTTGAAGGTGCTCTGGCATGCTATTCCAGGTTTTCATGTTTATGCCGATACTTTGACAATCTACAGGTTGGTGGAGACATGGTGTGGATGGAGGACCCAGTATGATATATTTGGCCACTTCACCGAAACCCAGATTGTAATTGATGGCTGCACCCACGAAGTCAGCGCCGTCTATGACACCCTTTTCAAGGGCCGGATAGACCTCTCCACCAGGAAGAAGCACGGTGGAAACACCGGCGGCCCTAAAAATATCAGCAATCATTCCTCCCGGAAAACGCATTTTCTTTCCTTGATAGTCCTCAAAGGATCGAATAGGTACTTTTGAGTGGATGATGTTGTCGTCATGCTGTATCGGACCAATCCAGTATATGTTATGCGCAGCGTAAGCTTCCCTGGCGATCTCTTTCCCTCCAAGTGAATTGAACCAGGTTTCCCACTGGTCTGGACGATCCATCCCGAAGGGATAGGAGGTGAGAAATGTGGCACAGGGGATCTTGCCGGGTTGGTATGAGTCGGAGGTGTGCATTCCCTCAAAAACACCGGCTTTCACAGCGTCGAACATCTCCATCGTGCCTACCATGGCCTTGGCTGGAAATGGCTTAACAATTAGTTTGCCTTCCGACGCGTTGGTTACATTCTCGGCGAATTCCTTGAACAAGGTATATCCCAATGTACCGGCATCCCACATGCTCTGTATTTTTATTGTGGTTGGAGCGGCAGATGCATGTTTAGCGAAAAAGGGAACTCCGACCGTTACTGCTGCCGCACTAGCAGACGCGGTTTTGAGAAAACGACGACGTGTAAATTCCTGTTCTTTCTTCTTTTCATTCATTTGCAGCCTCCTTTGTTAAGCCAGGTTAATAAAACAGTACTTTTCCAGATTTTCTCGTCTTACCACATTGGGATCAAAACTACCGGTCTCGTATTTTTTTTAAGTTGCGCATTTTAAATTGTTTCATCTGATATCAATCAAAACGAAGGCTTCTATTCGTTAACCTTGTGATTCGCAAGTTTTTCAAGAGCAAGAACCATTGCAGAATGATCTAATTCGCTGTCACCCTGCGCAGCTACGCTATTAAATAGCTCTTGGGCGGTAGCGGTATTCGG
>JASJGV010000395.1:0-3864 GCA_033791325.1 Desulfobacterales bacterium
GGTCCCGGTTCAATTATCGTGCTATCAGCGACAAGTCAAGGATAGTCGTGATTTAATGTCTCAGATTTTTTACAAATTTTGACTTTGGATAAAACACTTATGAGATATCTGAAAGTGAAAACTTGTTTTCAGTCCGTATGATTATCCTACAGCACATTAACTATCCCGTAATTTCAATTTTTCCCAGCCCAAAATCCAAATTACAGGAACGCTCAATCTTTTAGAGGAGGCTGTTTCGGCAGGAATAAGCTCATTTATCTACACAAGTACGACCAGCACTTTCGGCGATGCTCTTACGCCATCTGATGAAAATCCAGCAGCTTGGATAACTTTCTGGCCCAGTCAACAACCTGATAACACCGTTGCGACTACTGCCGACTTACTGTCGATGCCAATTAGTATGGCATCCCTTTGAAGCCAACTATAATAGTTCTGACCTAAACAATGAGAACAACCACTGATAGAATTAGACACACCGTATTGTTTGAACTCATCGGGCTGGCTACCTGCACGCCTTTGGCCTCTTGGATTTTAGATAAAGGGGTCGCCCAGATAGGTGCGCTGGGCATTGTGCTTTCATTGACTGCAATGTGTATGAATTACCTCTTCAACTTAATCTTTGATTTAACGTTAGTTCGCCTGGGCCGGCCAGTCAATATTCGTCCCGCATGGATGCGCGTGCTTCATGCGGCGTTGTTTGAAGCCAGTCTGATCATCTTCACTATCCCTATGGTGGCGTGGTGGCTCGATATGACCTTATGGGCAGCCTTTCTTACAGACTTGGGATTTACCCTGTTTTTTCTTGTCTATGCTTTTGTTTACAACTGGGTTTATGATGTTGTTTTCCCAATGCCTGTAAAAAGCCAAGCTTTGTAACAAAAAATCAATGTCGGGGCAGAACTCCTGGGTGTTTTAATGACGCAAGACGTGAATATCCATAGGATTGACCAGCCATGGGCGATGGGAAACCTTGTCCTTAAAAACCGGATCGTACGCAGCGCTACGGTTGAGGGGTTATCGACTGATAACGGAGCCCCTACACAACAATTGATAGATATTGCCGTGGCGCTTGCCAAAGGTGGCGTGGGATTGATTGTTGCCGGAGCTGCATACGTTAATCGTGAGGGCAAAGGAGACAAGCATACCACCGGAATGGATCATGACCGACTCATAGAACCACTGAGCCGATTATGCACCGCGGTCCATGCAGCAGGTGGCACGTTAGCTGCTCAGTTGGCACATTGTGGTTCTACCTTAAATCCGGCAATGCTGCCAGAAAAAGAGGCCCTCTTCGGACCTTCTAAGATGATTGATCCCGTAAATGGCCACCCGGTTTTGGAGTTGAACGCCAACCAAATTTTTACAATTGTGGATGATTATTCCAAGGCGGCTTCAAGAGTCCGAAAAGCTGGATTTCACGCGGTTCAGATTCATGCCGCCCATGGATATCTGATTAATCAGTTTCTAAGCCCATCACGCAACCGGCGCAGTGACCGATACGGAGGATCTATCAATGGGCGTGCACGATTTCTTTATCAAATATATGAAGCCATTAGAGGTGCGGTGGGAAGTGATTTTCCGGTATTTATCAAGATGAGCAGCTACGATGGTTTTTCTGGCGGTGTAGAACCCGACGAAGCAGCCCAGATTGCGTCGGTACTTGATTCCATGGGTATCGATGCGATTGAGGTTAGTGCGGGGACGCCGGAGGGTGCTAAAAAAGGCGGCTGGGACCACATCCGACCTGCACCTTTTGAAGAGGGCTCACTGTTGAAATATGCATTGCAGATAAAGGCAAATGTCCGCTGCCCAGTTATTTCCGTGGAAGGATGGCGGGACCCTTTGGCAATAATAAAAGCCTTGGTAAAAATTGATGCAGTTTCTATGAGCCGCCCCTTTATAAGAGAACCGGATTTGGTCAACCGTTGGCTTGATGGGGATCTTTCTCCAGCTCAGTGCATCTCCTGCAACCAATGCCTTGATCTGATAATGGATTCTGGCTTGGGGTGCATTTTTCATAACCGAGACAGGACTTGAATCATCCAGGAAAATATTGTACCGGCGTTTTTAGTAGTTTTTTATGTAGCGATTGATTTCCCACTCGGTAACGGCAGTATGGTATGAATCCCACTCCTTTGTTTTTCCTTCAATATACTTCTCGAAAATATGTTCCCCTAAAGTTTCTCTGGCAAATGAGCTTTCCTTTAGAGCAATAATGGCCTCCTCCAGGCTACCGGGCAAACTGGCGATACAAGCTTGTTCTTTCTCAGCCGATGTCATTTCGAAGATGTCCACATCGACCGACGGAGGTGCAGTCAGTTTGTTCCGAACACCGTCGAGGCCGGCGTTGAGCATCATTGCCAGCGCCAGGTAGGGGTTGCAAGCCGGGTCTGGGCAGCGAACCTCTGCCCGGGTGCTGATGCCACGTGAGGCGGGTATTCGCACCAGTGCTGAGCGGTTTGAGGCGGACCATGCAATGTAGGTCGGCGCCTCGTAGCCGGGAACCAGTCGTTTATAGGAATTGACCAAAGGGTTGGTGATGGCTGCAAATCCGCGGGCGTTTTTCAGGATACCGCAGATGTATTGATAAGCCGTTTCGCTGAGTTGTAGCGGGCCTTTTTCGTCAAAGAATGCGTTGGTTCCGTCCAGATTGAACAGCGACTGGTTGGTATGCATGCCTGAACCATTAATACCGAAAACCGGTTTTGGCATAAAGGTAGCGTGGAGACCATGTTTTGCAGCGATAGATCGGACGACCCATTTGAAGGTGACTGTGTTGTCTGCCGCGTCCAGAGCGTCGGCATATTTAAAGTTAATTTCGTGCTGTCCCTCCGCCACTTCGTGGTGCGAAGCCTCGATCTCAAAGTTCATGGATTCGAGGGTCTCGATAATCTCTCGCCTACAGTTGATGCCGGTATCGTCCGGGTCGACATCGAAATATCCGGCCACGTCATTGGTTTCCGTCACGAGCTTTCCGTTGCTGTCCTTCCGGAAAAGGAAAAACTCGCATTCGGTACCGACATTCATGGAATAGCCGAGTTCTTTTGCTTCTGTCAGGACTCTTTTCAAGTTGACGCGCGGGCATCCCGGAAACGGTGTCTCATCCGCTGTGTGAACATCGCAGATTATACGGGCAGCATTCACCCTGTCTTTTTCCCGCCAAGGCAAAACGGTGAATGTGCCATAGTCCGGTTTGAGATACATGTCCGATTCGTTGATACGCACGAAGCCTTCGATAGATGAACCGTCGAACATCATCTTGCCGTCCAACGCTTTTTCAATCTGACTGCGCGGTATCGCAACATTTTTCATAAAACCGAAAATATCTACGAACTGAAGCCGGAAAAAATTCACATTCTGTTCTTCAATGGTTTTCATGATTTGATCACGATTCATGACGGTACTTCCTTTCAATTTAGCCCAACATGCAGATTAGGGTTGAAGTGCATTGATGATAATATGTAGGTAGCGCACTACGACCATTAGTCCACTGTCGTAAAAAAACTAAAGGGCGGGGATTGCCAGTTACAGTCCTCGCCTATTTCTATGTCAGGCCATCACTTTGTGGGTGATGGGGACGTCATAAGTATCTTAGAGCTGAAAATCACGGTCGTCCCCGATTTGGGACGATACTTCCCTGAAATGATCAATCAATTGGATCATGTCTTCAGGCATAGGAGCCTCTACGATCACTCTTTTTGCGGTTACCGGGTGAACAAACGATAGCTGCCAGGCATGCAGCATCTGACGATCCAGCGCCATGACCGCCCGACCCAGCTCGGGTGAAACCGCAGCCAGCCTTTTTTTATCACCGCGGTTGCCATACACCGGATCCCCGATGATCGGGTGCCCCATGGTCTTGCA
>JASJGV010000396.1:0-6526 GCA_033791325.1 Desulfobacterales bacterium
TTTCCCATGTGGTTCCAAACAATCTACTGGCTTCCGCCATGTTCAAGCGGACTTTTTTGGGTGGCCGATAGCTGCGATGACGATTCATGAATTCATGCAGGTATCGCGGAATAGGTGCGGCCTGCTGGACGGCATGATCGAAATAGAAAATGACGTATCGGCGGAGATATCCCTGGAGTTTGTCGGTCCTGGGCATGCCGGCCCAGAAAGTGTCGTCCTTGTTCAGAGCACAGACAGATTCGATGAACAGGGTGTCCACCTTTTGCTGTTGAATGCCACTGCCAGTCTGGTCCGGCGGGACATATAGCAGGCGTTGCTGAAGGCCGAAGATGACAGAGAGATACCGGATCAGTTCACGCGGTCGGATGATGCGTTCTTCCCGTATGAAATACTGTTCGATTTCATCTCGGGATTTGGCCCTGAGTGCCCGGAAGAATTTGTCCGGTATCTGGTGAATCTGCTGCTGATCCATGGATCCGAATCTTAGAAAATGGACCCGCCGCTTGTCAAACAGATGAAAATCCTGAACAGCCGTATCTGACCCGGATAGGGTTGTTTTTGTTTTTTTCTCAAACCCTTGGATAACCCGCTGGATTTCCGGATCCAGAAAGTCCCAGAATATTTGATCAAGTTCCGCCTGGGTTGGATTTACGCCGTGTTCTTGGAGGGTTTCTTCCACCACCTCGTCGAAGTAATAACCTTTTCCCCCCGGATAAATGATGTATCTGGAAGGGTCCGTGCCCAGATGAAAGAGCTCGCGACTTTTCAGACAATCACCATCCAGGAAACTTTCCCTGATGCTGTAGTGGGCCTGGTTTCCGATATTTGTTCTGGCCAGGTACATAGTCGACTGGTTCTCTCATGACATTAATGACTTGATGCTTCGGAAAAAGGTTCATGTTTGACCGCGCGCAACGAAGCATAAACCTTTATAAATGTAATAGTAATAGTTGATTATGCCACGCAAAGGGAAGAGAATGCAAGCCCTGACTTAATCATACCGAACCCTCCATGTCTTGTATTTTATCCGTGACGGTATTAGCTTACATGTTGTCCGTTGCTGTTGGATCAAAGACCACAGGAGAGTGTGATGTTATGAACATTCTGGAAGCCAGGAACCTGAACAAGACCTATGCGGTAGAAAACCGTCGCATTACCGTGTTGAAGAATATTTCGCTGTCCATCGCCCCGGGAGAGTTCGTGGTTATTTCGGGAAGCAGTGGCAGTGGAAAGACCACCCTCTTGACACTTCTTTCCGGTCTGGACCAACCATCCTCCGGATATGTTGCCATACAGGGGCAGGAGATCACAGGTGCCACGGAAGATGAGCTGGCACCCATTCGCAATCGTATGATCGGGTTTGTTTTTCAATCCTTTCACCTGGTGCCTTCCATGACGGCCAAGGAAAACATCATGTTTCCAGCGGAAATCATGGGCAAAAAGGATGCGGAACAGACCGCCCTGAGACTCCTGAGACGGGTGGGGCTGGCAGACAGGGCAGACAATATGCCCAGTCAGCTTTCCGGCGGAGAAAAACAGCGCGTATCGCTATGCAGGGCCATGGTCAACCAACCCAAACTGTTGTTTGCCGATGAGCCCACCGGAAATCTCGATTCGGAAAATGGCAACAGGGTTCTTTCACAACTCATCGACCTGAAAACCGAACAGGGTGCAACCCTGATTCTGGTTACCCACAACCCGGATATCGCCCGGGCGGCTGATCGTATTATGACTCTTGAGGACGGCAGGCTTATCCAAGATATTTCCAGGACTCCGGGACAGGGACCATGATGATCCATCCTGGGTTTATCCGACGTGAAATCGCACGGTCGTCAAAGCAGGCCGTGGTTTTTATTCTTTGTGTGGGCCTTTCCCTGGTCACCCTCACTGCATTCAGCGGTTTTTCAAAAAGTATCCATCAGTCTTTGCTATACGATGCCAGGAAGCTGCATGCTGCCGACATCATCATCCGCAGTTACGAGACCCTCTCGGAGCCCTTATCCCGGGCGATTTCAGAATATGTTCAGGAGGGGCGTGTGGCACTTGCAAAGTATCATGAATTCTACAGTGTCATTCGAACCAGTGATGACAGCACCTCCGTACTTTCACAGCTGAAAGTCGTGGAAAAGGGCTATCCTTTCTATGGGGAGGTCCTGCTGCAATCCGGCAGGTCACTTCATGAGGTTTTGACCTCCGGCCAGGTCGTCGTGGCACCGACGCTCCTGGATCGTCTGGGGTTGAAGATTGGCGACACCATTCAGGTGGGCTATACTTCTTTGTCCATTCAAGACGTGGTCCTGTCCGAGCCTGACCGCCCCATCAGTCTTTTTTCTTTTGGGCCACGCGTTTTTATTGCCGCTGAAGACCTCGATGCGCTGGGTTTACTCCAGACCGGCAGCCGTATACGACACGTGAATCTACTAAAAGTCGAAGACAACGCACAGACAGATGTCCTGGTTCACCGGCTCAGCCAGATAGCCGATCTGGAGAGGGAACAGGTCGATACCTTTCAAACGGCCCGGTCGCGGATCAAGCGTTTTTTCGAAAAATTTATGTTTTTCCTGAACCTGGTGGGCATTTTTATTCTGGTTGTTTCAGGCGTCGGTATTCAGAGCACCTTGACGGCCCTGTTGAATGAAAAACAGTATGCCATCGCCATTATGAAGGCCCTGGGTGCTACCAACCGTCATATTCTGGTTCATTATATGGTCATTGTTTTGCTTCTGGGTAGTATCGGTATGGGTGCGGGCATCCTGATGGGCATACTCATCCAATATGGTCTGGCCAATCTCCTTTCCGTATTTCTGCCACCAGGGACACCTTTCCTGATTGCATGGTCAGGTTTGGTGGAAAGTGCGGGTTTAGGCATGCTGGTGCTGCTGATCTTCTCTTTTGTACCGCTCTACCGGCTGAGAGATATGCATCCGGTTATGGTGTTACGCCAGGACATTCCCGTGCTGAGCAGTCAGTGGCCTGTATTTGCCTGTTACGGGATGCTTGCCCTGTTTTTCTTCGGGTTGGTAATTCGGCACATGCAGGATGTGCGTTTTGGACTTTATTTTATGGCCGGTTTGGGGGGGCTCATCATGATAACCACGCTGGTGACCTATGCAATGCTCAGCCTGCTAAGACGCCAGCATATCCAGAACCTGGCCTTTCGTCAGGCGGTCAAAGGCCTGTTTCGAAAGGGTGGTGCAACCCAAACAATTATGGTGTCGATGACAACCGCGTTGTGTGTGATCTTTTCCATATATCTGCTGGAGCAGAATCTCAACGCCACCTTTGTCACGTCTTTTCCGCAGGACAGCCCGAATCTCTTTTTCCTCGATATTCAGCCGGATCAGACAACAGCTTTCTCAAAAAATGTTGATAAAAACGTCTTGTTTTACCCCATCGTTCGGGCCAGGGTCACCCATGTCAACAGTGCTCCCATCAATCGCAAGGCAGAGCACAGTAAGAAGAGGGATAATCTTGCCCGTGTTTTTAATTTGACCTACCGGAGCCATCTCCTGGACGACGAGCTCATCCTTGAGGGCAAAAAACTTTATCGTGATGACTGGCAGGAGATTCAGGTGTCGGTTCTGGATACCGTCATTGACATGCAGCCCATGGATATCGGGGACACCATTCAATTCAACATTCAGGGTGTTCCGTTGATAGCACGTATATCGAGTATCCGATCCCGCACAAAAGGATCGTTGCGTCCATTTTTCTATTTTGTTTTCAAAAAAGAGACCCTCATATCGGCACCGCAAACCCTGTTTTCGGCGCTGCGTGTGTCTCCAGAGGACGTCGGGCCCTTACAGACCCGGGTGGTAAAGCAGTTTCCTAACATCAATGTCATCGACGTCTCTGAAACGATTCGCGTGTTTGCAGGCATCATGAAACAGCTGTCGGGGATTGTTCAGGGCTTTAGCGCCCTCAGTATCCTCGCCGGTGTTCTGATACTCATCAGTTCGGTTTTTGCCACCAGAGCGGAACGGATCACCGAATCGGTTTATTACAAGATACTTGGGGCAAAGACGTCATTTGTGGTAAAGGTGTTCTCATTGGAAAATCTGTTCATAGGGCTCACCAGCAGCGTGCTGGCCGTTGTCATTTCCCAGGTGGAAACCTATCTGATCTGTCGGTTTGTATTGGAAATCGACTTTCAAATGTTTTTGCTATCCTGCATATCGATGATGGCGGGTGCAGTGGTGCTTGTCAATGGGGTCGGGATCCTGTCGGCACGATCGATTCTCGAAAAAAAACCGATTACGTACTTGAGGGAGCAGCCTGATGCATAATTCAGACTTTCTTTTTGCGGGAAAAAAATCTGCGGACAGGTGCCTGCGGTTCAGAAATACGCTGACAGCACTCGCGGTGTTTCTGTTTGTCCTCCTGAGTATATTTGCCTGCAGCAATGAAGCCCCTTCTGCTGCGAACCGGTCCGAATCGCAGGGTAGCGATGGTGTGAGCCCGGGTACCATCGTGGCTGTTGGAGACAGCCTGACAGCCGGTTATGGTGTGGATGAGACCGAGGCATATCCGGCCTTGCTCGAAAAACGCCTCCATCTGGATGGTTTTTATTACAAGGTCATTAATGCGGGGATCAGCGGTGAAACCAGCAGTGGAACACTGTCGCGTATCGAATGGGTGGTCCGTTCTCTCAAACCGGATATTATTATTCTGGAAACCGGTGCCAATGATGGTTTGCGGGGTGTCGATCCGGCAGTGCTCGAAAAAAATCTGGATGAGATTATCACTATTATCAAGAGCAGTGGTATTAAGATTCTTTTAGCTGGAATGAGAATGCCGCCCAATCTCGGGCCGGTCCACACGGCCCGTTTTTCAAACGTCTATCCAAAAATTGCCGACAAGCACCATCTTGTCTTGATTCCCTTTTTCCTGGAAAGCGTGGCCGGCAAAACACGTTACAACCTGCCAGACCGTATGCACCCCAACGCTGAGGGATATCGCCGGATTCTGGATGATATCTACCCGCATGTGCTGGCGGTTATCAAGGGGGAGAAGGGTTGAAGGCAGGGTTGGAGGGTCCGAGGTGTGGAGGGTTGGAGGGTGATATCAGCTGTGAGCGGCAATAAATGACGCGCGCAGCGCAAATATCGTCCGAAGGACAAATGACGCACGAAGTGCAAATGGCAACAACCGTAGGGAGTGCTCATGGGATTGTTACAATTTTTTTCTCCAAAATCATTTGACGTTTTCGAAGAAAAGGGTGACCGGTTGGTCAGGTCCCACGATCTGGGGCTGGCGAAACTGCAATATGAAGAGGCCTTGTCACGTCTGGAAAGGTCTTCCCTGCCGGATGTATCGGAGCACAAGGATAGAATCAAGATAAAAATCCGGGAAGCCCGTGAGTCCCTGGCTCTGCAGCATAAGGTTTCTGCGGAAGAACTGGTGGCGGCCGGGTGTTTTGAGGAGGCCGGGGAGCTTCTGGACCTGGCGCGGGAATTAACCCGTGATCAGCAGTTGATTCAGGAAGTGGATGCACTGGTGGCCGATGTTGCTGCAGGTATTCCCGTGGAATTTTCGACCGAGGTCTGGCAAGGGACCGATGACGAAGTCTTTGATATGGAGGATGATGAGGCCTATTTTCTGGTTCTCTGCAGTACCCTGCCGGATGAGATCCAGGACGTTTATGCGGGTTTGGGCGAAAATTTTCGATCCGGGTATATTGCGCTGAACAAAGGGGCATTCGGGCTTGCGGCAGACCTGCTGGATAAGGCTCTGGCTGATCAGGAAGAACGCATAACGTATGTCCATCTGGAACTTGCCACGGTCTATCTGAATCTGGGAGATGTCCACGCTGCCAGGGATCTTCTGGAGGTTTTTATCGATGCATACCCTGAATCTCTCCGGGCATATGAAGTGCTTTGCGAAATCTATTGGGAGTTTGAGGCGTATGACCTGGCGGACAACCTTCTGCAATCCTGCCCGGACAAGCTCAAGACATCAGTGCCTCTCCTGCTGTTAATGGGTGAAACCCATTCCCGCTCCGGGAAACAGGCAAAGGCTGTTTCTTTCTACCTGAAAAGCATCGAATATCTTGGATGGAACGAAACCATCGCCGTTGCCCTGGCAAAGACTTATGACGCCATGGACAGAAAAGAAGATGCGCTGGTGACCTACGCGCAAGTTATGGATAGCTGCAAAAGCTGCCGCAGCCGGGTAGATCCTTTTGTCAAACAGCGATATGCGGAGCTTAACTATGAAGCAGGCGATATTTCAAGCGGGCTTCTGGAAACCTATTTTTCCCTTTGCCGGGAGAATCATGAAAACCAGGCTCATTATTTTGCCAGGATCAGCGATATTTACAATCGACAGGGCTACCCTGCAGAGGCTCAGCGATATCTGGCGTTTGCCCGAAAGAAAGAAACGGGAAAGGACTCACCAGAATCTAAGAATTAAAATATTGAATGTTCAAATGACCTAAAAAAGCCCTTCTGCTTGATTGTTTGTGGTCTTGTTTGGAGCATTTTAATTTTTGTCATTGAGTATTGTTTCGGATTTCGATATTCGTGCT
>JASJGV010000397.1:0-4045 GCA_033791325.1 Desulfobacterales bacterium
AGCTATGTCCCATGTGGTAGTAATATCCATCGGCCATTTGATACCCTGATGCAGATATATATTGCGGGGATTCGAGTTCTCTGATGACATCCATTTCATCCAGCATCTGATCAAAGGAGCAATGATAGCACTCATAGTTCATGGTACATATCTTTGGGGCATCAATACGACCGGTAAGTGCATGGCGGCAAGGTCTTGAAGCACCATAGTATTTTTTCTGTAGAAATCCGACCCATTTGGGTGCTGCCTGCTCTGTTTTCAGATTTTCTTCAATACCCATTGCCTTACGCATTCCTTTGTCAAATGGACAGCTGGTACAATCAAAATTGTTGTCACATTGACGGAAATTGACCACACCGGCTTTCATCCAGATGCATTCATCCTCCAGCACATTGAATCCATGCACCACTTTTTTTTCACGATCTTTTTTTCTATATATCTGATTTTTCATTGGACGGCCCTCCCTTGTTTCTTTTAAACAGCAATAATAATACCAACCAGCATTGAAAAACCGACAAGACTCTTTATCTATCTGATTTAACAATACTTCATCTTTCGGCATCGTTGGATTAAACCATTGGCGACCTGATCCAACAGATTCAATTCGTGATGCTTTTTGTTACACCTTCGCGGGAAAGTGCTCTAAAAAAAGTATTTATGAGTAAAATAAACAGATAGTTATCTGGCTGTTGCTTATTGCTACACCCGGTGTAGTCCTTTTGTAGCATTTGTCATAATATCGTTCCGCTTACTCCGCAAAGGGATTTCCATATTTATGACAACCCCGATAGTGAAAAGTTGCACATATGTTGCATGTTAGTTGCGACTCGTTGCAAGCACACTTTGATCTATCCTATCAGCCTGTTACATCATATGTGTTGCATTTTCTGCAACGTTTTCTTGCATACCTTTGGGAAATCCATATGAATCTATCCTATATTTCATTATAGTTCCAGTATGTTATAGCCCATAAAGACTTTGGCACGCTCTGTGCTATCATATAGAAAAGCCCTATCAGCAGCTGCGCTTTGATGTTGAACACCTGTTTCAAATGGAGAGGTTTTTCTTCGGTCGACATTTACCGGATCCCATTTAATCTCCATTAGGGTTTAATTCCCCGGGACTTGCCCCGGGGAGGTTCATTAACAATCAGCACTTCTCTTTGACAAACCGAAACCGTTTAAAGCATTTTTACCGGGGGACTGTTCGGGTGTCTGCAGAAACAGCTCAAAAAATACTAGTGGTGGACGACGAACTGGATACAAGGATTTTCCTTCTAAATCTTCTGAAAGCCAGCGGTTTTCATCCGATAATGGCCAACAATAAAGCAGATGGAATTAAAAAGGCTGTTGCGGAATGTCCATCCGTTATCATCCTCAACATGATGATGCCTAAAGAAAACGGTATCCGCTTATATCAACACCTGAAACAGGACGATTCTCTCAGGCAGATACCGGTCATCATGCTATCTACATTGGATAAAGACACCTTTCTGAAATGCCATAATTTATACGGTTACAGACAATGTGAAGCATATGAATTGATCGATGAATTCATGGAAAAACCGGTTGAAGCCGAGAATCTTCTGACGGTGGTCCAGGACCTGTCCGCTATAGGGCATGCATAAAAGGGGGGGGGCAGGGGGCAAGGGTTCGAGTGAAATGCGATAAACCAGGCTCCAAGTTAAATTTCATGAAGTATTCAGGTTAGGAAGGCCAAACTATGTACAACAGCGTCGACCCAGAACTCTATCAGGAAGTGGCCAGGCTTGGAGCCAAGGACATGGAGATCTGTATGCAGTGCGGCATCTGCAGCGCATCGTGTCCACTCTCCACCGGCACAGATACATTCCCTCGAAAGATATACCGCTATCTTCAGCTGGGATTGAGAGACAAGCTGCTCAAATCACCGGTTCCCTGGCTGTGTTACTATTGCGGCGATTGCAATTTAGATTGTCCCAGGGGAGCCGAACCCGCGGAAACCATGATGGCAACCCGCCGGTGGTTGACCACCCAGTACGACTGGACCGGTCTGGCCAAAAAATTCTATCTCTCCGAGGTCTGGGAGTTCGGCGCCCTGGGGTTGGTGGCACTCGGTATCATTGCACTCTTCTGGTTTTTTCGCGGCCCCATTATTACCGACCGTGTTGCCGTCAACACCTTTGTGCCGGTCCTGTGGATCGAAATCGGTGATCTAAGCATGGCGGCTGTGCTGACGCTCTTTCTCTTATCAAATGCCTTCAGAATGTTCCGATTCATCATGAACGACACCACCGTACCCTTGTGGCTCTATCTGAGTGAAGCAAAAGCCTTTGTGCTCCACTTTGCAACCCAGAAGCGCTGGCGGGAATGTGGTGAGGACAAGAGCCGCTGGCTCAAACATTTTCTACTGGTATCCGGCTATATGACCATGATGACCTTGATTATCGTATTTATCCGCTGGTTTCAGGTGGATGACAGCACTTGGCATTTCTCGAGCCTCTTTGGATACTATGCCACCGCTGTCATCATGTTCATTACCGTGGAAATGTTTCAGAGCCGTCGCAAAAAACAAGAGGCCATCCACCGCTTCTCAGAACTTTCCGACTGGCTGTTTCTGATCCTCCTTTTCTTAACGACCTTGACCGGTATTATCATGCACATGGTCCGTCTGGCCGGGTGGCCCATGGGCACCTATGTCATGTACGTTATCCATCTGGCCATCGCTGTACCCATGCTGGTCATCGAAGTCCCTTTTGGAAAGTGGTCACACCTCTTCTACCGCCCCCTGGCACTGTTTCTGACAACCGTTAGGGAAAAAGCGATGAAACACTCTTCCGTCGATGTTGAAAACGTCAAGACGCGTATTGGAGAAATGTTTTTAACCTGTATGCAATGCGGCACTTGTACCGCTGTCTGCCCCTGGAACCGGGTAATGGATTACAGTCCCAGGCAGATTCTTCGCCACATCGGTCTGGGTATTGGCACCGAAAAAACCGTTGATGACGCCGCATGGAACTGTGTTACCTGTAATGCCTGCGGGGAGGCCTGCCTTCGAGGGATCCAGATTATAGATGTAATCAGATCCATCCGGGAAATTCAGAACAACCAGGAAAAAGTTCCCGTGCACCTTGAAAGACCGCTGGTGTGCCTGGAAGAAAAAGGCAACCCCTGGGGCGGAGAACCCAGTCAACGATTGGACTGGGCAAAGGAAATCGACATACCTGATTTCAAACCGGAACACATCTACTGCCTGTTTACATGCTGTACCACGGCATATGATGACACGTCATCCCGGGGATGCAGTCATGCCGGGCAGGCCCTGCTCAAACTGCTGATCCAGGCTGGTGTTTCCTTTGGTACCCTCGGTACAAAAGAGCGCTGCTGTGGAGATCCCGCTTTCCAACTGGGGGCTGTTGACATTTTTTCGTCCCTGAAAAAAGAGAACGCATCACTTTTTCAGAGAAGAGGTGTTGAAAGAGTCCTCACCAACTCACCCCATTGCCTTGATACGTTTCGGAAAGCTTATACCACCCAACAAGTAAACGTGGAATTCGAGCACTACACCATGCTCCTGGATCACCTGATCTCGGACGAAAAACTGAAGCCCAGGTTCGAGATAAAAAATAGGGTGACCTTTCATGATCCCTGTTACCTGGGACGCCACAACGGCATATACGAGGCCCCTCGCCGTATCCTGAGAAGCATCCCGGGTATCAGCCTGGTGGAAATGCCCGACAATCGCAACCACAGCCTCTGCTGCGGAGGCGGGGGCGGGGGCACATTCGGCGATTCTGATTTCAAAAACCAAATGGCTGAACTGCGTATTCAACAGGCCCTGAACACCGGGGCTGACGTGATCGCCACAGCCTGTCCCTATTGCACCCGGATGCTCCAGGAAGCCGTCATGACGCTCGGGTTCCAGGATCGAATTGGCGTTCAAGATGTTGCTGAATTGCTGATCCAATCCATTGAAATGAAATACGAGCACCCCATGCCTGTCCATATCAATTTAGAACTTGACCAGGAGGTTCTGCATGCCTGAACGCATCGGATTCTACATCTGC
>JASJGV010000398.1:0-3886 GCA_033791325.1 Desulfobacterales bacterium
TTAAAAAAGACCGAAGGGTTTTATAAAAATGTCGCCAAGCAAAGACTCGCCCATGACTTCAGCGGCATCTCTGCCAACATGACAGCTCACTTCAAGCAGCGCTGGGGTGTGGACAAAGACCTGTATTCGGAATCAATTCAAAAAAACATCGATTATCTCAGAATCCTGCTGAAGCGTACCGGTGACAATATCGTTTCCGTCAAGAAGACCCTGAGAAGGGGGACGCTAAGTTAAACGGCAACCTTAGGGTCGCTGCGAAGCACTGCGGCATGGCAGCTGCTTGCTGTGCGCTATTTCAATGGGGACACCATCTCCAGGTCCTGATGGATGGCACATTTCAGGTCAGGTTTCAGCGCGTCGGCTTTCTTCATCCCTGATTTCACGTCTCAAAAGTTTTCCAACTTTCGATTTTGGCAACATGTCTCTGAATTCAATGTACTGTGGTACTTTATAACTTACCAGGGTTTTTCGACACCAGGTAATCAGGTCGTATCCGGTAATACCTTTGATATCTTCCTTGAGTACAACATATGCCTTGATTCGCTCGCCGACCCGTTCGTCGGGAACACCGACAACGCAGGCACCGATAACTGCCGAATGTTCTTGCAGGACCGATTCGATTTCACTGGCAGAAATGCGGTATCCCTTGTGTTTGATCGTGTCAACGGTCCGATCAACAAAATAGAGGTTCTCATCTGTGTCCATCATCATGATATCAGCGGTCCGGTACCATGTAACTCCATCCAGTTCTACAAACGAACTGCTGGTTTCCTCCGGTTTGTTCAGGTACGCTGTAACCATGGGGTCTGAGGAGACGAGTAATTCTCCGGGTGTTCCGATTTTTGTTGGTTCCAGAAAGGCTGGGTCCACAATTTTGACCTTTTTGCTTGGCATCACGCGTCCGACACTTTTGGGTGGTGTATCCCGATCCACTGGACACATGGCCACACCACCGCATGTTTCCGTGGCCCCGTAGCCCTGAAAAATATTTTTTCCGAAATGTTTGTACCACCGCTTTCCCACCTCCACCGGCAGAACATCACCGGCACAAAACCAGTACTGGACAGATTTCAGGTCATATAGTTCCAGTCGTTCGTGCTCTAACATCATACGGTAAAGCGCTGGGACCCCGATCATTGTTTTGGCCTTGAATCGGCCGATGGCATCGAGAGTCGCATCCAGGTTGACTCGTGGTTGTAGCAGGAGCGTTCCGCCGACCAGAAGCGTCGCCAGACCACAGGTCTGGCCGAGAATGTGAAACAGTGGCGCATTGCCCAGGACAATATTTTCCTGCGGTGAAAAAAGTGGCGAAGAAATTTCAATCTGTTCTATGGCCGATCTTAGAAACAGATGGTGACCCATGGGGACGCCCTTGGGGAATTTGGTCGTTCCACCGGTGTAGAGGATCTGGGCAATATCACTACCACTAAAATCGGCAGGTGCCGGAATGCTGGTAGTGCCCGGTGAGTATTGTGCTAAAAGATTTTTTAAAGAATAGGTTGTTTCATCGAGTGCTATTTTCCCCTTGGGAACGATGTCAAATAAATAACCGAAGAACCGTTTCCAGGTTGGCAAAAGGTCGGCCATTCTTGAGATGATCACACGCCTGATCTTGGTTTCCGGCAATACTTGTTTGACATAGCCAAAATTGGTGTCAGCGCACACAATGGCATCTGCCCCGCAATCCGAGGCGATATAACGAATGTCGCTGGGAGTATAAATAGGTGTTATGGGAACACAGACCGCGTCGATATATTGTATCCCCAGCCATGCGACGACCCATTGAATGCTATTGGGAAGGTAGATCATCACCCGCTGGCCACGTTTGATGCCTAATTCTGTGAGGGCTGCCGCAAAGCTCTTCGACATCTGATGGAGCTTGTTATAGGAGTACCGTGTCCCAAGATAGATGACAGCCGTATGGGTTGAATAGGTTTCAACTGTTTGTCGAAATCGATCGGCGATGCGATGGGTTGTTGCTGAGTCCATTAGTTATATTCCAAAGTATGCTGCTTTGATTTCTGGGTTCTGCATGAGTTCCTCACCGGTTCCCATGAGGGTCAGCATACCGTTTTCCACGATATAGCCACGATCGATAATGGGGAATACCGGGCGGGCAAATTGTTCACACAGGATGACCGTTATACCCCCTTCCTTGTTCAGGCTGACAATGGCGTCAACCAGGGTGTTCTGCATCATGGGGCTCAGTCCCAGGAGCGGTTCATCGAGGAGCAGCAGCTGAGGTTTTACGATGAGCGCCATTCCGATGGCCAGCATCTGTTGTTCGCCGCCACTTAAAAACCCGGCTTTTTTCTTTCTGAGGGCAACCAGGGCAGGGAACAGCTGTAACGCAAAATCAATACCTTCTCTGATTTCGTGCTTGCGGCGGAGATAACCGGCAATTTTAAGGTTTTCAAGAACACTGCTTTCCGGGAATACCGGATGCCGTTCACGAGAGAGAACAATGCCTCTTCTGACACGTTCACTGGGTTTGGTAAGGGTAATATCGTTACCCCGGTAGACAATATTTCCATAAACGGTGATTCGCTCACCACCCTTTCTTTTTTCCTTGATCTGCATATCGATTATGAGACCGGAGAGGGTATTCATGAGTGTTGTCTTACCGGCACTGTTGGGGCCTACCACACCCACAATCTCGCCTTCATTCACCTGGATGCTGAAATCATTCAGCGCGATGGCATTTTCAAAAAAGACCATCAAATTTTTAACATCGAGCATGTGCTTATCTTTCCGATCCTAAGTAGGCATTTTTTACATCATCACTGGCCATGACATCCTTGGCCGTTCCTATGGCTATATTACGCCCGAAGTTGAGGACCATCACTCTGTCGGCAATACGAAAAAGTTCCTTCAAACGGTGTTCAATCATGATGATGGTTTTTCCTTTTTGACGCAGTTTTTCGATAATGGGAACAATGCTGGCGACTTCGGCCAGGCTTAACCCTGAAAACAATTCATCAAGAATGATCAGTTCGGGCTGAAGCGCAATGGCTTTAGCCAGTTCCAGGCGTTTTAAGTATCCCTGGGGAAGAGCGCCGGCTGGTTTGTAAGCCACATACGCATCTCTTTCAAAACCAACTTCCTCCAGCAGATCCAGCGCCACGGCGTCACGGTCGCCATACCGGCCACCGATCATTTTCTTTACCCGCGGCGAGTAGAGCGGTATGATCATGTTTTTATAAGCTGGCAATTGATAAAAAGGTCGAACCATCTGAAACGTCCGGGCGATACCCAATTGAATAATTCTGTGTGCCGGCATTCTGGAAATATTCTGCCCGTTGTATAGAATTTTTCCGGAAGTCGGTCTGACAAAACCCGTCATCAGGTTGACAAGCGTGGTTTTACCCGAACCATTGGGACCTATAATACCCAGGAGCTCACCACGATGTATCGTGCAGTCCAGTCCGGAGACGGCTGTGACCCCGCCAAAAACCTTGGTTAGTTTCTGGATTTCGATTATGGCAGACATGCATTTCCTTTGATGGATATCGATTTTATTAAATCTTATTCACCACTGTAGAATCCCATAAGTCTTATAGCGGTTTAGACTGTAGGCTATTAGGTGCCTTTTGCCCTGCGGACGACACTTAGCCTTCGGCTGTCATTTGTCCTATCGGACGACATTAGCGCTTCGCGCGTTATTTATTGTTGCTATTAGCGATGAGCATTACGCTCTATGCCATTTATCGCTTATTGCTCTCAGCCCCCTCCAACCCTTGTATCCCCCTCGGACCCTCATTAGCCTTTTAGCAGTTTAGGCTGAAGGCTGTTAGGTGCCTTTCACCCTGCGGGTGACATTTAGCCTTCGGCTGTCATTTGTCCTATCGGACGACATTAGCGCTACGCGCGTAATTAATTGTTGTTA
>JASJGV010000399.1:0-2992 GCA_033791325.1 Desulfobacterales bacterium
CGTGGTCAAACAGATTTTTGAAATCGTCAAGAAAATCAATAAGGAAAATAAGACCACCATTTTTCTCGTGGAACAAAACGCCAACCTTGCCCTGAAGGTCGCCCACCGGGGATACGTCATGGAGAACGGCCGAATTACCCTTGCCGATGCCGCTGACAGGCTGCTGGCCAATGAAGACGTGAAAAAGGCCTACCTGGGAATTTAGACTTGCATCCTCACGATTCAGGCGTTATTGAATACAAATCGCTGGTGAGTTGTTGGAAACCGTTGTTATTTTTTCGCCTCTGATTCATCGCGCAGTTGACCAATCCCCCGACAAGACAATCGCCGGTCACTGTTAGCTTCCAACGCTTTGATTAGGAAGAAAAATTCGTATTGTGGCACAAATGCCATTATTTTTGATGACTTTTTGCCATAACGGCAAGGTTCAGATCTCCTGTTTATTTTATCTAACTATTTTGAATTACTAACGTATTTATTAATATAAGGTCGATCCGGCATCCTCTTTGCTATAAAAGTCCCGTAAGTAGGACGCAAGACGTTGCAGCTTGTTGGTCAATCTTTACCAATGTGACATGCCATGAAAACGGATAATCAGCACACACATACTTTTTCCTATTGGAAAGATCTCCTTGCCTTTTTGGCTACCGTGACCGTCTGTAGCTTCTTACTGGTCTTTTCTTTTTCATTCACCAAAACATCTGAAATCATTGTCGGTGCGACACCTTTGCTGGCCATGCCTCGGCCTCCGGCACCACTTGCGTTGGCACCGGAACCCGAGCCCGTTTTGCCGGAGATCGAAACAGCCTGGGTTTTACCGGAGATCGAAGTGGCCTGGGTCTTGCCGGAGATTGAAGTGGCCTGGGTCTTACCGAAGATTGAAGTGACCTCGCCAGGTATCGAAACCATTTCGATGATATCATCGACGCCGGATGGCGCCTTACCGCATGAGCAGATTCCCTTTCATGGTATTATTGTTCAGGTGGCCGGACGATACGAAGTGGACCCCCATTTGGTTCGGGCAATCATCTTTGCGGAATCCGGATACAACCCCAGGGCAAAATCAAAAAAGGGGGCCCGGGGATTGATGCAGTTGATGCCGTCAACCGCAGAATCCCTTGGCGTCCAGGATATTTACGATCCTGAGGAGAATATTGATGGCGGTGTGCGCTATTTCAGGTCGCTTCTCGATCGATTCGAGGGTGATGTGCAGCTGGCCCTGGCTGCTTACAATGCCGGTTCCCGCCACGTTCGAAACTACGAGGGGGTTCCGCCATTCCGAGCTACACGGCTGTACATTAAGAAGGTCTTAAAATTTCATAAAAAATTCAAAGCGGAAATGGCTGCGCGTACCGCCCGGTTGGCCTGATGGCTCATGGGTGCCAGTGCGAGCGGATCAAAGCCATTTGGTTATTCGAAGTGAAGCCCCGCGACGACTCCCCCAGAGGATTTTAAACCGCATTAGCCCACTTAATTGACCCCTTGGTTCCCGGTGATGCTTGTCCAGGCAGGACCGTCCACTAGCGCGGTGATCGCTGCACATTCTTTTACCTGGCAGGCGTCATGGTGGTGAAAAGAAAAGGAGTGTCAAACATGAAAAGGACCGTCGGGCTGCTGACTATTTTATTGATGCCCATGCTTGCGTGGGCTGAAGGGGGGCATGGGGTTGCCACATCGGCCGATCTGACCGGCACGGTTTACGGTTATCTGGGAGTCATTGTTTTCGTGCTGGCCTATGCGCTGGTTCCGCTGGAAAATACGATTCACCTGCGAAAAAGCAAGCCGGTGCTCCTGGCTGCCGGCATTGTCTGGATGCTGCTGGCCATTGCCTATATTCGTATCGGAGACACCCATACGGCCCACGAGGCGATCAAGCACAGCCTTTTAGAATATGCAGAGCTGTTTTTATTTCTGCTGGCAGCCATGACTTACATCAACGCCATGGAAGAGCGCAACGTCTTCCAGTCCCTGCGGGCGGTTCTGGTGTCCCGGGGGCTTTCCCTGCGGATGATCTTCTGGGTGACCGGCGCCCTGGCATTTCTCATTTCTCCCATCGCCGACAACCTGACAACTGCCCTGCTGATGGGGGCCGTGGTCATGGCCGTGGGCGGCGATAACAAGAAGTTCGTGGCCCTGGCCTGCATCAATGTGGTAGTTGCCGCCAATGCCGGCGGGGCCTTTTCACCTTTCGGAGACATCACCACCTTGATGGTATGGCAAAAGGGGAAGGTCCAATTCAGTGAATTTTTTAACATCTTTTTCCCCTCCCTGGTAAACTGGCTGATCCCTGCGGTGGTCATGAGCCTGGCCATTGAAAAAGGTGCACCCAAAACAATCGACGAAATTGTGGAGATGAAATACGGGGCCAAGGCCATCATGGCTTTTTTTCTGGTGACCATTGCCACCGCGGTCTGTTTCCACAATTTTCTGCACCTGCCTCCGGTGGCCGGCATGATGCTGGGGCTGGGGTTTCTGGGACCGCTGTCCTATCACATCAAGCTCCACGAAGGACGTTCAGAGCGCTATCCTTATATTTTGGGCGCCCGGGGCGCCGAGTCCGTTTACCCGATCACCACCATCGTCAAGAGCAAGCTGGATCTGTCAGCCATTATCGAAAAGATATCCCTGCCGGCCTTTACCATCGATACCAATCACATGATTACCTACTGGAACAAGGCCTGCGAAACATTTACCGGACTGACGGCAAAGGAGATGGTCGGTACCCGGGATCAGTGGAAACCCTTTTACGAAAGCGAACAGCCGGTGATGGCCGACCTGGTGCTCAACTATATGCCGGAAATGATGATCGACCATCACTATGAGGGCAATTTCCAACGAAACGAATATATCGACGGGGCTTACGAGGCATCCCGATTTGTGCCCACTCTGGGAAAAGAGGGGCGCTGGGTCTCTTTTTCGGGGGCCCCGTTAAAAGATGAGACCGGCAACCTGGTCGGTGCCGTGGAAGTGCTGCAGGACTATACGGACAAGA
>JASJGV010000400.1:0-4024 GCA_033791325.1 Desulfobacterales bacterium
GCCATGGAACTGCTGGATGCTGCAAACACCGGTGCGTATGGCCACCCTGTCCCCACGAGCGTGCCGCTGGGCGTTAAAAAGGGAAAAGCGATTCTCGTATCCGGACACGACCTCAAGGACTTGTATGAAATACTGAAACAAACTGAAGGGAAAGGTATCCAGATTTATACGCACGGCGAAATGCTGCCCTGCCACGGGTATCCAGAGTTGAAAAAATATGACCACTTATATGGGCACTATGGCACAGCCTGGCAGAATCAGAAAAAAGAATTCGGCGAATTTCCCGGGGCTATTCTGATGACAACCAACTGTATCCAGAAACCCAAAGATCTTTATCAGGAAAATATATTTACCACCGGTCGTGTGGGTTGGCCCGGTGTAAAGCACATTGCGGGCCCGGATTTTTCAGCTGTCATCGAAAAAGCCCTCGAACTGCCGGGTTTCCAGGAAGATACGGAAGGAAAGTCCGTTATGGTCGGGTTTGCCAGAAATGCGGTCCTGTCGGTAGCTGACAAGATCGTCGAAGCCGTAAAAAGCAAGGCCATCCGTCATTTTTTCCTCGTAGCCGGTTGTGACGGTGCCAAGCCGGGTCGAAACTACTATACCGAGTTCGTGGAAAAAGTCCCCACCGACAGCGTTGTCCTGACACTGGCGTGTGGTAAATTCAGATTCTTTGATCAGGATCTTGGAGATATAGGCGGAATCCCGAGACTGCTCGATGTCGGTCAGTGCAACGACGCCTACTCTGCCGTGCAGATTGCCGTAGCTCTGGCAAATGCCTTTGATTGCGGTGTCAACGATCTGCCACTATCCATGGTTCTGTCATGGTACGAGCAGAAGGCCTGTGCCATACTGTTGACGCTTCTTCATCTCGGTATTAAGGACATTCGGCTGGGACCGAGCCTGCCGGCTTTTGTTACACCCAATGTTCTCGATGTATTGGTCAAAAACTTCAATCTGATGCCCATATCGACACCGGATGAAGACTTGAAAGCAATATTAGGATAAACCATAAGCCAATAGCTGTAAGCTATAAGCACTAAGCTGCTTATAGCTTATGGCTAAGAGCCGATTGGTTCAACATGAACCATTAAAGATTAGAAGGTAAGATTATGAAATGTCCTGGTCAAGACAGTCGCTATTGGAAACCCGGGGCGATTTTTGAAGAATCCTGCCCAAAATGTGGCCATTCCGTGGAATTCTTCAAGGATGACACAACCAGGAAATGCCATCATTGCGGGCACCGGTTCGTCAATCCTAAAATGGATTTCGGATGTGCATCCTATTGCGAGTTTGCAGAGCAGTGCATCGGCACCCTGCCGCCCGAACTTCTGGCGGGAAAAGAAGATCTGCTTAAAGACCGGGTCGCCATTGAAATGAAACGCTATTTTAAAACAGATTTCAAGCGAATCGGCCATGCTACACGTGTGGCCAGGTATGCTGAAAGAATCGCTAAAAAAGAAGTCGGGAATATGGCTGTCATACTTTGCGCGGCCTACCTTCACGACATTGGTATCCCGGAGTCAGAACGCAAGCACCAGAGCACGGCCTCAAAATACCAGGAACAGGAAGGTCCACCAATCGCCCAGGCCATCCTGGAAAAACTGGGGGCCAAGGATGCCCTGATTGAGGAAGTTTGCGACATCATTGAACATCATCACCACCCCCGGAATGATGAAAGTACCAACTTCAAAGTTCTGTATGATGCGGACATGATCACCAACACGGAAGAACGCCACAAGAACAGTCCCCTGGATCCTGACCGCATCGACAATTTCATTCAGTCATCTCTATTGACGGCAGGTGGCCGGGAAGAAGCCCGCAAGGTGTTTTCGATCTCGTGAATATCACAAGAAATCCGGTGTTTGATGGTGGGTACCTTTTTTGGGGTCTTCTATAGCAGTTGTAAAATCAAAGGCTTAAAAGGAAAATAGACAATGAAAGTATATCGCAAGATAATTGAAATTGATGAAGAACGATGTGACGGTTGTGGTCTCTGCATCATCGGCTGTGCCGAAGGTGCCCTTAAGATTGTAGACGGTAAGGCAAAAGTCGTAGCAGATAAATTCTGTGATGGATTAGGTGCCTGTATTGGTGAATGTCCTAACGACGCCCTGACCATTATAGAAAAAGAAGCCGAAGAATTTGATGAAATTGCGGTGGAGGAGCACTTGTCCCAGATAGAAAAAGACCAGGCCCCAAAAGCATCTACCCCACCTGCCGGGTGTCCATCGGCAAAACTGCAGTCCTTTGCACCCACAGCCTGTCAGAAGGCAAATCAGCCGACGGTCCAGGCAAACAGCGCCTCTGCACTTTCACACTGGCCGGTTCAAATTCGGCTTGTGCCGCCAAACGCCCCTTTTCTGAAAAATGCAGATCTCCTCGTCGCAGCAGACTGTACACCATTGGCCTATCCGGATTTCCATGAACGGTTCTTGAAAAGCAAGGCCGTATTGATGGGGTGTCCAAAATTTGACGATGTGCAGGATTATATCGACAGATTTGCCGCTATTTTCAGCGAATCGGATATCGCAAGCATCACGGCAGTGATCATGGAGGTTCCCTGTTGTTCTGGTCTCCCGTACATTATCAAGAAAGGCATGGAAAAAGCAGGCAAAACCGTCCCAATGGAAACGGTCGTCATCGGTACCAGGGGAGAAATACTGGAACAGCGACAGGATAACACCCTGACTGCCCAGGTTGTTTAGGCTATAGTCTAATCTCTTTTGATTTCCCACCGACTCTGTGATAATCATAAACGTTATCTCATCCGCTACCAGAGAAATACATGAAAAAAATATACAGAAAAGGCAATGAGTCATTCTTCTCCTATGAAACGATCAATTATAAAAAGCACTGGCAGGTATTTACCCGATAGACATGTCCCCAACGAAGAGCTAAGCGATTTGATGGAAACATCCAATGAATGGATTGTGCAACGCACAGGCATCGAAGCTAGGTACTGGGTCAGTGAAGGTGAGAGTATCGGGACATCTGATCTTGCATATGAAGCTTCAATAATAGCAATGGAAAGAGCGGGCTGGAATCCTGAAGACCTGGATTTAATTGTATTTGCAACCATGACACCCGACGTCAATGTACCGGGTTCGGGAGTATTCCTGCAAGACCGATTAGGTGCGAAAAATGTGCCTGCTCTCGACATCCGTCAACAATGCACTGGATTTCTGCATGGGCTGGAAGTCTGTGATGCCTATATCAGGAGCGAAAAAGCTCAGAAGATCCTGCTGGTAGGTGCTGAGTTTCAAAGCCGATACTTAGAGCTAACGACTGAAAACCGCGATACTGCGGTGATTTTTGCAGATGGTGCCGGTGCTGTTTGCATTGAAGCTGTTGAATCCAGAGATGACATCGGAATCATAACATCAATTCTCCATGCTGATGGGAAATACTCAGGCGCATTGCGAGTTGGAATGCCCGCCCGAAAATCCGGAAAAGCAATCAGTCCAACCGCAATAAAAAACAAGGAACATCTTCCTTATATGGACGGAAAGACGGTATTCAAATTGGCTGTAACCCTCCTTCCAAAGGTTACAGCGGAGCTGTTGGAAAAAGCAAACATGAAAATTGAAGATGTGAATATGGTAATTCCCCATCAGGCAAATCTAAGAATAAATGAAGCGTTCAAGAAACGGATGAATATCCCGAGGGAAAAAATATATAACAATATTCAGCGATATGGAAATACAACGGCGGCAACAATTCCTATTGCACTTGACGAGCTTATGGAAAAAAATATGCTAAAATCAAAGGACACCATCATGTTCATTGGTTTAGGGGCAGGCCTGACATGGGGTGGCGTAATTTATAAGTTGCTGTAACCCTAAGGCTATTATTATCACAACAAGCTAAATCTTGAATTGGTATGCCCTTCCGTGATATCTTGGGGATAACCAGATGGTATCGTTAATATTTCGATAAATTCGGATCTTCTCCCAATAACATCTCACTTGACCCCTGGAATCCTGGACCCCTGGAATCCTAATTGTATAATCCTAAGCAAGTG
>JASJGV010000401.1:0-3181 GCA_033791325.1 Desulfobacterales bacterium
ACAGCCTATAGCCTATTTTAATCCTGTTCCTTGTCAACAAGGCCGGGTATCTTAAAGGAAGGATACGATATATCATGAAAGGTTCGGAACTGGTGCTCAAAGCCCTGAGAGACAAGGGCGTTAAATATATTTTTGGTTATACCGGTGGTGCCATCATGCCGATTTTTGATGAAATGGAAAAGCAAAAATGCTTTACGTTCGTCATGTCGCGTCATGAACAGGGTGCGGCCTTCATGGCCCAGGGCATCTCGCGTGCTTCGGTGGGTACCTCCCACCCCCGCACAGGTGTCTGCATGGCCACATCAGGCCCCGGGGCGATGAATCTTGTGACCGGGGTAGCCGATGCCGGTATGGATTCCGTTCCTCTGCTCGCGATTACCGGTCAGGTCGCAACCGGGGTGATTGCCTCCGACGCTTTTCAGGAGAGTGACGTGGTGGGTGTGATGATGCCCCTGACCAAGCAGACTTATATGCCGTTGTCTGTGAATGAAATTGAAGAAACCATACACGAGGCAATGTATGTGGCCATGACCGGTCGGGGCGGGCCGGTGGTTGTGGACATTCCCAAGGATATCCAGGCCCAGGAAACAGATGCGGTTTATCATTTTGATCCCCAGACGTATGAGCCGAAGCTACCGGGTTTCATTTATTCGCCAACGCCCGACAATACGCAGATCCAAACAGCAATACGCATGGTCAATCAAAGCGAAAGACCGATTATCCTCTGTGGCCATGGAGTTGTCACCACCAATGCCGGCGAGTGGCTTAGACAATTTGCCGAAAAAGCTTGTATCCCGGTTGCGTTTACCTTGCACGGACTTTCAGCGATACCGGTGGACCATCCCTTGAGTTTGGGCATGGTCGGGATGCACGGTACCGTGGAGGCTAACCGGGCCCTACTGAACGCCGACCTTATTATTTCTTTCGGCATGCGTTTTGATGACAGGGTTACCGGTAACCTTGACATGTTTGCAGTCGATGCCCAGGTCATTCACGTTGAGATCGATCCTTCTGAAATAGACAAAAACGTGAAGACGTCACTGTCTATCAATGCCGACACCGGCGAGGTGCTGAAACTGATGGCCGGAGATTCCGACGTGGTAAAAATGTCGCGTGAGCTCTGGTTTGAGAGTATTGAAGCGTATCGATCTGAAATTGCAGCGGCAACCCAGAAGGAAATCGATTCCGGTATTGGCAAAGAGGGCCAGCTTTTAATGAAAAGCATCGTATCGAAATTGTCCAATGTGACCCGGGGCAAAGATATTATTGTCTCTGATGTTGGCCAGCATCAGATGATTTTGGCACGCTTCTATAATTTTCAAACACCTAACAGCTGGTTTACCTCGGGAGGCGCCGGCACCATGGGATGTGCACTGCCTATGGCGTTAGGTGTCAAGCTGGCACGCCCGGATGAACGGGTGTGGTCTATCAGCGGTGACGGTGGATTCCAGATGAACATTCAGGAACTGGGCGCAGTTATGGAGCATGGCATTGATATCAAGATCCTGCTGTTCAACAACGGTTACCTGGGCATGGTACGGCAGTGGCAAACCATGTTTTACGATGGTCGCTATGCCGGGACACCCATGAAAAACCCAGATTTTGGTGCCATCGCCGGAGCATACGATATACCCTACCTGCGGGTAACCGAGCCGAACAAGATCGCAAACGCGCTCAAAACGGCAGCCGATTATGAAGGTGCCTACATGGTGGAATTTTTGTGCGATCCCAGTGAAATTGTTTTGCCCATGGTACCTGCAGGCGGCGGGATTCAGGACATGATCGTTTCTTAAATTTTCCTTTTTCGCCATGAAAACCTAGTCATATTGGCCAGGTCAGAGCCATTTGGTCATTCGGTATTTGGATTTGTTTCGTATTTCGATATTCGAATTTAGGGTTTAGAACTATCGGATATGTACAACAGTAAGCCCTCATAGAGTATATAATTAGCACCGGGTCCTTTGAGTCCTGGGATCTAAAGATGGGAGTTCTCAATGACAATCACAACACAACCCAAACGACGTGCCATCCTGATATTTATCTTGAACCGCTCCGGGGCTCTCAACAAAATATCCATGCTTATCCGTCGTAAAATGTATAATGTCGAAACCCTCACGGCGTGCACAACCTCAACGCCGGACATCAGCCGGATGACCTTGACCCTGCGGGAGAATAGCGACCAGAATATGCGCCAGGTGGTCAAGCAGATCGAAAAGATGACAGAAGTGATATCAGCTAAGGAACTCGACATTAATCAAAGCTTTTGGCGCGAGGTGGCAATCGTGAAATTTCAGGCTGATGATACCCAGTTCGAATTTCTTAAGGACACCTACTCTTTTGACATCCTTGATCGGCAAGTGCTCGAGGTATATGTTGTACAGATTGCAGGGACGTCGCAGATGATAGATGCATTTCTGCAGGCCGTGGGGGAAAGAAGGGTTATAGAGCTGTCCCGATCCGGTTTTACGGCCTTGGAAAAGTAAGGCGGTTTCATGACAGGCGATAGCTCTATTTTAGGTTATACCGCTTGTCATAAGATTGTTCCGAAAATAGGATCGCGGCATAAGGGTTTGTAACAGGAAAACGGTCCTCAATCGGAACGTTTTTCTGACAACCCCTATATAAAAAAGAGATTTACAGATGATCCAACTGTCAAAAAAAGACAGGCCGTTGTTCGGGATACGGATTCTGCTCCTATTGACGCCCATACTGTTGGTTTTACTTGCTTTTGTGGCAAGGGCAGGGGTTTATTCCTGGACCGATGAACAGGGTATCAGACATTTCAGCGACACACCCCCACAGCTTTCCGTAGACGTTCATGTGGCAAGAGAAATTCCCCACGACAAAATTGCAGGCAAAAAACATGATGATGTGTATCGACAAATGATGAAAGAGATCGCTGCCCAACAGCGGATGAGAGAAGAAACAGCGGAAACTGAATCATTGAAAAGACGTCTCGAAAAAGCCGAGCGCCAGGCGAGATCCGCCCAAAAACAAGCGGAAGAGGCCATGAAGAAAGCAGAAGAAGCACAGTCTGTTGCATCGGAGAGACAGCGTTATCGTGAAGTATATATCATCCCCCCAAGAGGAATCGGCCCGTATCCTATGCATGTGATTACCCCTCCCAGCGGATATTAGAAGCTATCTCAAAAATGTTTTCTGACCCGGAACCGATTACGGT
>JASJGV010000402.1:0-2500 GCA_033791325.1 Desulfobacterales bacterium
CGATGGCTGACCCCCAGCACCTGAAAGGCCCCTGCCGCTCCGGCGAGTCCACCGGAAATCAGCATGGAGATCACCATGCTTTTCTTCACATTGATGCCCCCGGCTTCAGCCGCATGGGGGTTGAAACCCACAGCCCGAAGCTCATATCCCAGGGTGGTCTTGTTGAGTATGTACCACACCAAAACGGCCAGTAGGATAGCAAAAATAAAACCCACATTGATGGGGGTCTTAAGAATATCTCCCAATATTTTATGACTGCGGATAAAATCGATACCGGCCTCGGAAATCTTCCAGTCGCTCAACAGGTTGATTCTGGCGCTGGCTTGAATGGCATACGATTTTCCTGTTCCCTGGCTGCCGAAGGCTTTGAGAGTGACCACAAAGTTGGAAAGGTACAGGGCGATCCAGTTCAGCATGATGGTGGAAATCACCTCGTGAACCCCGAAGCGCGCCTTGATGTAGCCGGCCAGCCCGCCCCAGATTGCAGCAGCGACAACCGCCAGTCCCACGGCCACGATTACATGCAGGATCAAGGGCAGTTTGAAAAAGTAACCTGCGGCGGCAGCCATAATGGCACCGATGATATATTGCCCCTCGGCACCGATATTGAACAGACCCGTACGCATGGCAAAGGCCACGGATAGTCCTGTAATGATCAAGGGTGTTGCATAGATGATCACGTAAGATACGTATTTTGAGCGTGAAAAGATTCCTTTGAGGATAACCCAATAAGCTTCTATAGGGTTGAAACCGGCCACAAGCAGGATAATGGCCCCCAACAGGAATCCCAAGGCAATGGATATCAGGGTCAACCCCAGAGAACCGTTCAAAAACTTGCTTTTTAATACGTCTGCATTCAATTTCATCGGGTGCCTCCCGCCATCATGAGACCTATTTCATTCTCATCGACACCGATTGCATCGACAATTCCCACGATTTTACCCTCGAAGATGACGGCAATTCGATCAGACACATTCATGACCTCGTCCAACTCGAATGATATCAGCAAGACAGCCTTACCCCTGTCCCTCTGGTTCACCAGTGCATGGTGGACATACTCGATGGCGCCCACGTCCAGCCCCCGGGTGGGTTGTGAGGCGATCAGGACTTCGGGATCGTTGCTCACTTCCCTTGCAATGATTACTTTTTGCTGGTTTCCTCCGGAAAGAGACTTGGCTATCAGATAAGGGTTCGTAGGACGGATATCAAATTCCGCGGTACAGTGGTCGGCATAAGTATAGATTTTCTCACGGTTTAAAACCCCACGATTTGAAAAGGGGGTGTTATGGTAGGTCTCCAGGATGAGATTCTCGGCCACATCAAACTCCATAACCAGGCCTCTTTTCTGCCGGTCTTCGGGAATGGTGCGTATGTTCCATTTGTTGATCACTTCTTTGGGATTCGAGCCCGTGATCTCTTTGCCATGCAGGGTGATGGTTCCCTTGGCCACCTTGCGCAAACCGGTCAGGGCCTCTACAAGCTCTGACTGACCATTGCCGTCCACCCCGGCAATACCGAGAATTTCGCCTTTATACAAATCCAGGCTGAGACCGTTGACAGCCGGAATGCCCCGATTGTCCTTGACCACCAGGCCCTGGATATCGAGAATCCGCTCCCCTCTTTGCTGGGTCTTTTTTTCCACTGCAAAGGAGACCTCACGGCCCACCATCATGGAAGCCAGATCTTGTTCGGAAACCTTGTCCACCTCCACGGTATCAATAAATTTACCTCGTCTGATGATGGTACAATAGTCGGCCACCTGTTTGATCTCATGAAGTTTGTGGGTGATGATGATGATGGACTTTCCCTCCTGGGTGAGGTTGCGAATAATCGCTACCAACTCCTGGATTTCCGGAGGGGTTAAAACGGCAGTGGGCTCGTCCAGAATCAGAATCTCGGCCCCGCGATACAGGGCCTTGAGAATCTCTACCCGCTGCTGGCTGCCCACGGAAATATCTTCAATCTTGTCCCGGGGATTGATGGCTAACCCGTAGCGCTCGGAAATCTCGGCCACTTTTTTCTCGGCAGTGGCCAGATCGAGGATGCCCATCATTTTGGTTGTCTCTCTGCCCAGGATGATGTTCTGAGTGACGGTAAAGGGTTCAACCAGCATGAAGTGCTGGTGAACCATGCCGATGCCGTGTTGGATGGCAACATTGGGGTCGCTGATTTCGACCTCCTGTCCCTTTATGCAGATCTTTCCTTGGGTAGGCCGATAGAGGCCGTAAAGACAGTTAACCAGGGTTGTCTTGCCGGCCCCATTTTCCCCCAGAAGTGAATGCACTTCGCCTTTGTGAACCGTTAAGTTGATCCGGTCGTTAGCGACGAAATCACCAAACTTTTTGACCACATCGATCATCTCAACAACCTTCTGGGAAAAATCGATGCTTGTCACACGCATATCTCCATTTTGGCAATTCGTTTCAGTCTGGTTGTTGAGCTTTTGAGATTGCTTATAGTGTTGTGTCCCCTAAATATGTCACTCCCGCGGAGGCGGGAG
>JASJGV010000403.1:0-3147 GCA_033791325.1 Desulfobacterales bacterium
TTAAAAAAGAAGTGGTGCAGCCATCCCATCGAGGATGATCCCGATGTTCTGGATCTGGCCGCGCAGGCCGGGGCCTGGTACGTCTACCAGGCGGTTTTCGATACCTCCGACTACATTAAAGAGCGGATCAAGCGCTACCACGACCATGGCATCGGGGTGGAAGGCACCATCCTGCTGGGACTGGATGATCACACCGAAGATGATATCAAACGCCTGGTTGAGTTTCTGTTGGAAATCGAACTGGACCTGGCTGAGTTCACGGTCCTCACCCCGTTTCCGCACACCCGGGCTTACGAAGAGCTACAGCGCGAAAAGCGGATACTTTCTTCCAACTGGGATGATTATTCGGCTGACAAGGTCGTTTTTCAGCCGAAACACATGTCCCCCCAGCGGCTCCAGGAACTGCTCGACTACGCTTGGGAAACGTTTTATCAGGACGAACCCCAGGAGATAAAAATGTTCAAACTCTTCCAGCAGGTAATTCGCAAGGAGAAAGCCGACCGGTCTCACCGGCCCCGGAATCGTGAGTTGGCCGGCCGGGCCTTTGGGAGGAAAGTATAGAAGCGGTTTTCATAAATCTGCTTCGTTAGCCGGTCACTCTGAGCGCAGCGAGCCTACTCCGCCAACCTTCACATTCTGTCCGCTGAACCACCCTTTGTTTACTTCAATCGCATAGCGTACCGGCTGCCGCGATTCGTAAATCACATCGGTTTGCAGGGGGGCCATCTGTTTGATTCATAATGGGAAGCTGCAGCGGACAGGCGGCAGTCGCAGAGACCGCCAGTAATATTTTCTGGATATCTTAATTGTTGAGCAATCGAGGAAAATGCGTTAGAAATAAGGGTAATATTGAAGTTTAGGCTGGTTTTCTAAAGCTGATATCACTATAGCGCCCCAGCTCAACAGCCAAGTACTGCCTCCTGGTTTTTTTGCTAAAGTGCAGGGAAGAGACACTCATGCCCGCGCCCTGGAAAGAATTTAGAGGATTTCTAATGAAACGGATTACTGTTTTAGTGCCATTGATAAATATTATCGGCGCTGTTTCAACCTATTTATACTTTTCATTTGTGCTGGGCTCAGGTGGTGCTCAGGAAAACATCCCCGGTTATTATCCGCCCCTTTTTTTTGTGGTCGGTACGGCTGTCCTGGTTTTTGGTTTTAGCCGGGTCCGCAGAAAATCCATGAAAATTCTGTTTGAGGTTGCCTGTGGCGAGGTTGAAATAGACTCTCTGGAAGAATCCGAAGTCTACCATCTTCAAAGAGAGGCCCTGCAATTTCCCCTGGTTGTGTCTGTGATTACCTTTATGGTCTGGATCCTGGCCGGGTTTATATTTGGGTTTCTGGCACCGTTGATTGGCGGTAAGATTTTCAATGTTGAGACCCCGGATCTTATTTTTGCTTTAAGGCGGTTTTTAGGAATTACGCTTCTCGGTGGTGGCATTACTACTCTGATTCTCTATTTTGTCCTGGAAAATGCCTGGCGAAATTATATTCCAAAATTTTTTCCGAAAGGATATCTGAGTCGCGTCAAGCATGTGTTTAAGCTCACTGTTCAAAAACGATTCTTAATCGTATTTTTAGGCATTACGCTTATTCCACTGCCGGTTATAGGCATGGCCATATATTCCAAGGTCATGGCACTCCATATGGCGGATGCAATCACAAGAGCCCAGATCATGTCTTCCCTTGTCAGGGAACTGGCCTTTATCCTTGTAGATTCACTGGCTATCTGTTTTATCCTGGCCTATTTTTTATCGAAAAGTATATCCAAGCCCCTTCTTCAAATAAAAAACGCGATCAAAGAGATTGAAAACAACAATCTGGATGCCCGTGTGGAAATAGTATCCAACGATGAATTGGGAGAAGTGGCTGAAGGCTTCAACCGGATGATTGCGAGTATGCACGAAAACCAGAGCCTGAAAGAATCGTTCGGGAAGTTTGTTTCACAGGAGATCCGTGATGAAATTATCGCCGGCAAGACCACCCTCGACGGTGAAATGAAACGGGTCACCCTTTTGTTTTCCGACCTGCGCAATTTTACCGCCCTTGTGGAGCAGAACCATCCCAAGCATGTGGTGACTATCATGAACCAGTATTTCAATGAAATGACCCTGGCGATTAAAGCCAATAAAGGTCTTATCCTGCAGTATGTCGGTGATGAAATCGAAGCAGTTTTCGGTGCGCCGATTGGTTTTGATGATCATCCCGATATGGCGTTAAAAACTGCTTTGGAGATGAGAAGCCGTCTGGATGCTTTGAATATACGGCTTGAAAAGCAGGGGTTCGAGCCGCTGTCCCATGGGATCGGTATTCATTCCGGGGCGGTATTGGCCGGCAACATTGGCAGTGAAGAGCGCATGTCCTATGCCCTGGTCGGCGATACGGTCAATTCGGCTTCCCGGATTGAAGGCCTGACCAAAGAATACGGATGTGATATCATCATCAGCCAGACCACTTTCAATCTGCTCACCGAGGCTTATGGTACCGAGCAATTGGCCACGGTTAAAGTAAAAGGCAAAGAGGACGAACTCATCATTTACCGGGTGCGATAAAGGTGATTCTATAGCCTGTCTGTTTTTGAACAAGTTGTCGTTTGGCAATTTTCCTGGATAAGATAACCAGCTCACCACACCCGGCTGGGTCGTCTTGGTTTCAGGCAAACTCATCCAGATCCTTAAACCGGTTGGTTGTTTTCTTGCTGGCGATTTCCCTTTCAAAACGCCCTTTCCAGCCGTATTTTCTCTGGGATCGGTCTATTAAAATTTTCATCAGGGGTTTGAAGAAATAGAGCCAGATAGAGGTCCAGAGGCGGCTCTGTGCACGCATCCTTTCAGACGGTTCCCACCACCCCATGATTTTCTGGCTGTGATACCAGACCAGATACTGCAGTTCGTCGGAAGATAAATTCCGGGTTTTGACGTTGGCCCACATGCCGTTGTAGCGGGTATAGTCGTACCGATTGGTTACCAGGCCTGCGTCGATCAGGTTCTGGCGGATGCCGGTCTTGGGATACGGGGTGAGAATCTGGCAATAGGCGGTGTCGGCCCCGGTGGATTTAAGAAATTGATAGTTGTCGATGATCTCCTGCTCCCCGTCGTCCGGGAATCCGAAAATCATCCCGCCCACCACCATGATGCCGTATTTATG